>NZ_JBHTJA010000128.1:0-16707 GCF_042675525.1 Actinomadura sediminis | reverse complement strand
GGCGGCGGCGCCCGGCGCGGCGGTCGCGGCGGCCAGGGCGGTCAGGGCGGCCAGTGCGGCGGCGTGCTGGCGGACGCGCTGCGCCGCGCGGGCCTCGACAAGGGCCTCCCGAGCGACGGCCGCAAGGGCGGAAAGCGCCGGTAGGACGAACGGCACGGCGGGCCGCCGTCCCCCTCGCGACCCGAGGGCGGACGGCGGCCCGCCGCGTCCCCGCCGCGCGCATGCGTCGGCCCCCGGCCGTCAGGGGCGGCGGCGTCGGGGGGTGCCGTCGTCGGGGGTGCCGTCGTCGGAGGTGGCGGTGTCAGGGGTCTCGACACTACGGGCGGCGGCCGTGGTAGGGCGGCGGTGGTCAGGGCGGTCGTGGGCAGGGCGGCGCGTCCGCGTCCGTGGCGAGATCCGGTGGCCGACGCGCCCGTGCGGTATGACGTGTCCGGCGCCGACGCGCCGGTCGGATCTCGGTGGGGGGAGACGGACGGCCGAGGCGTCAGTGGCGGTGCCGGTTCCCGTCCTGGTGCCGGTCCCGGTCCTCGGGCGCCTCCGGCGGGCGCGGCGGCGGCACGTCCGTGCTCCAGCGGCCGGACGGCCCCCGCCCGAGCGGGTCCTGCGCGAACGGGCCGGGTCGCGGCGGTTCCCGCAGCCAGGACGGCTCCTCGCGGCCCGCTCCCGGCGCGCCCGTGCCCGCGTCGCCGGGGCCGTACTCCCCGTGCGTGGGCGCGCCCAGCGCGGGCTCGGCGAGACCCGGACCGCCGAAGCCGCGCCCCGCGAACACGCGGTCGCCGAGCGCGGGCCCGCCGGTGGACGTCGTGCCGAACGGGTCGCGCGCGGCCGCCTCGCGCTCGCGGGCCGCCTCCCGGGCGGCGTCCGCGACCGGCCGGTGCCGGGGGAACTGCAGGACGGCGACGGCGGCGAGCGCGAGCGCCGCGATCCGCATCGCCGAACGGTCCAGTTCGTCCGGCCACGGCTGCCCGTACACGAACGTGCCCATGATGAGCAGGTACGACTTCGCGCACACGGTCATGACGGTCGACACGATCGCCACCCGGCAGCGCTGGAACGCCGCGACCATGATCCCGAACCCGATCGCCGCGGCCAGGACCGTCAGGTACGGCCACGGCGTGGCGAGGATCGCGGGGTCGGCGCGGTGCGCGTGGTCGCTCCACCCCTTGATCGCGATCTCCGCGGTGCCGACGGGGAGACCGGACGCGACGCCGTAGGCGATCCCGGTGATCGGGCGCGCGTGCCGCCCGTCCGGCCGGTGGTCGCCGACGACGAGGATCAGCAGCGGCACCAGCACCGCCGGCGCGATCACCAGGCCCAGCCGCCAGGCCGGCGCGTCCGCCGAGCTGATCGGCTCGTCGCCGACCACGGACGCCGCCAGCACCAGGATCGCCGCGCCGATGAGCACCAGGCTCAGCCATTCGCGCGCGGTGAGCCGCTCGCCGAAGAACGCCAGCGCGATGATCAGCAGCGGGACGATGCCCGACATGAAGATCGGCACGGCGGTCGGCAGGGACAGTTTGCTCAGGGCCACGATCTGCAGGCTCAGCCCGCCGAGGACGAGGCCCAGGCCGATCAGGAACACCCAGTTGCCCAGGATCGTCCAGATCATGTGCAGGATGCGGTTGGCCCGGAGGACCGCCATCCGGTCCGCCGCCAGCTTGAAGACGGCGAACCCGAGGTAGTACAGGGCGGTTGCGCTGAAAGCCGCGGTAATCCCGTTCATCCCGGACGAGTATGAAGGTCCCGGGTGCCCGATGTCACTGCCTGTGCGGCCCCCTTAACGCGGAATCGTCGTCCCTCCCGTCCCGACGTGCGCGTATGCTCGCCGTCACCGGCGCGTTCCCGGCGCGTTCCATCCGCGTCGCCCGGCGTTCCGCGCGTGTCCGCGTGCCCGGCACCGCGGCGCGGCACACTGGCCGCGGGGGCGTTTCCGGGGCCGGGCGGGAAGGCGCGTCCCCGGGTTTCTCGGCCGTTGTGGACCTCCGATGTCCGCAGACGGCGCCCGAACCCCATAGACTTGCGCGCGAAGGCGCGGAGCCGTATTCGGCGTGCCCGCGCCGCCCTGAGACACTGCCGGGCTGAGGAATGACGCGCAGCCGGACCGGTCGGCCGGGATCGACCCGGCCGGGATCCACCGGGTCCGTGCGCGGGATGGCCGAGGGCTCGCAGGCAAGAAGGACAGAGACGCGTCGAACGCCGCGGCCGAGACAGCGCCCGATCAAGGAGACCAACCCCAGTGAAGACCGATGTCGAGGAGCTGACCCCCACGCGGGTCAAGCTCACCGTCGAGGTTCCGTTCGACGAGCTCAAGCCGAACCTCGACAAGGCGTACAAGGAGATCTCGCAGCAGGTCGCGATCAAGGGCTTCCGACGCGGAAAGGTCCCCGCCCCGCTGATCGACAAGTACGTCGGCCGGGGTGCGGTCCTGCAGGAGGCGGTCAACGACGCCCTGCCCGGTCTGTACGGCAAGGCCGTCGAGGAGAGCGAGCTCTTCGTGCTCGGCCAGCCGGACGTCGAGGTGACCGAGCTCGACGACGGCAACCAGTTCGCGTTCACCGCCGAGGTGGACATCCGGCCGAAGTTCGAGGTGCCCGACTACGACGGCCTCGAGGTCGTCGTGGACGACGCCGAGGTGACCGACGAGCAGGTCGACGAGACGATCGACAACCTGCGCGAGCGGTTCGCCTCCCTCACCACCGCCGACCGGCCGATCGAGGAGGGCGACTTCGCCACCATCGACCTCGTCGCGAGGATCGACGGGGAGGAGGTCGCGGACGCCTCCACGACCGGCTACTCCTACGAGGTCGGCAGCAAGTCGGCCGTCGAGGGCCTCGACGAGGCGCTCGTGGGGCTGTCGGCCGGCGAGGAGAAGACCTTCACCGGCACGCTGTCCGGCGGCGAGCACGCCGGCGAGGAGGCGGAGATCACCGCCACCGTGCAGAGCGTCAAGGTCAAGAACCTGCCCGAGCTGGACGAGGAGTTCGCGCAGCTCGCGAGCGAGTTCGACACCATCGAGGAGCTGCGCGAGGACGTCCGCCGGCGGCTCGAGCGGCAGGTGCGCATGCAGCAGCTGTCCGAGGCCCGCGACAAGGCCCTCGAGGCGCTGCTGGAGAAGGTCGACATCCCGCTGCCGGACGCCGTGGTGGACGAGGAGATCGGCCGCCGCAACCAGCAGCTCGAGCAGCAGCTGCAGATGGCCGGGATGTCCAAGGAGGACTACCTCGCCGACCAGGAGAAGTCGGAGGAGGAGTTCGAGACCGAGGTCGCCGACGCGGCCCGGCTCGCCGTCAAGGGCGGCTTCGTCCTCGACCAGCTCGCCGTCCAGGAGGAGCTGAACGTCGAGAACGAGGAGCTCAGCGAGTACGTCGTCACGCAGGCCATGCAGATGGGCGTGCAGCCGCAGCAGCTCGCCCAGTACCTCACCGAGAACAACCAGCTCCCGGCGATCGTCTCGGAGGTGCTGCGCAGCAAGGCGCTGAACCTCGTGGTCGAGCACGTCACCGTCAAGGACGAGTCCGGCAACGTGATCGACGTCGAGGCCGTGCAGCGCGAGCTGAACGGCGAGACGGGCGAGACCGTCGAGGCCGGCGAGGCCGGCGAGTCCGGTGAGACGGCCGAGGGCGCGGACGCGGCGGAGGCCGCCGCGGAGACGCCCGCGGACGCCGACGCGTCCGAGGACGCCGCCGAGGGCAAGAAGGACGCCTGAGGCGCTCTCCGAGCCGCTCGTCCGCCGCGGGAGCGCCCCCGCCCGTCCTCCGGGACCGGGCCGGCGGGCGGCCGCGGCACGCGAGGCGCACGCACGCCCCGTACCCGATCCCCGGGTACGGGGCGTGCCGCATTCCGGTAGATCGCCGCATACCCGGCGCCGACCGGGTACGCCCCTGGCGAAAAGGCGGGCCCCCGGGCTTAAGGGGGCCGCTGAGCGCGTTAATGTCCAATCATCCGAACCGATTTAAAGGACCGGAGGAACACCCGGTGAGCATGCCTCCGACTTTCGACGAGTCGTCGCGGATCCAGGCGCGGGTCGCCGAGGCGCCCCTGTTGCCTCTGGGCGACCAGCTCTTCCAGCGGCTGCTGCGCGAGCGCATCGTCTTCCTCGGCCAGCAGGTCGACGACGACATCGCCAACCGCATCTGCGCCGAGCTGCTGCTGCTGTCGGCCGAGGACGGCCGGCGCGACATCACGCTCTACATCAACTCGCCAGGTGGCTCCGTCACCGCCGGCATGGCGATCTACGACATCATGCAGTACGTCCCGAACGACGTCGTCACGGTCGGCATGGGCCTGGCCGCGTCGATGGGCCAGTTCCTGCTGTGCGCCGGCGCGCCGGGCAAGCGCTACGCGCTCCCGCACGCGCGGATCATGATGCACCAGCCGTCCGGCGGCATCGGCGGCACGGCCTCGGACATCAAGATCCAGGCCGAGCAGATGCTGTACGTGAAGAAGACGCTCGCCGAGAAGATCGCCGAGCACACCGGCCAGCCGCTCGACCAGATCGAGCGCGACTCCGACCGCGACCGGTGGTTCACCGCCGACGAGGCCAAGGACTACGGGTTCGTCGACCACGTGGTGCTCAGCGCCACCCAGGTGCCCTCCGAGGGCACGGTCTCCTGACGACCCCACTGACGATTCGGAGGCAACAGTGAGCGATCTGACGCGACCCGGCATCGGCGACTTCGTCCGCCCGGGAGGTCCCGCGGGGGGCGGGTCCCCGCTGCCGGTGGACAGCCGCTACATCATTCCGTCCTTCGTGGAGCGGACCACGTACGGGGTCAAGGAGATGAACCCGTACAACAAGCTCTTCGAGGAGCGGATCATCTTCCTCGGGGTGCAGATCGACGACGCGTCCGCCAACGACGTGATGGCCCAGCTGATCACGCTGGAGTCGATCGACCCCGACCGCGACATCAGCATCTACATCAACTCGCCCGGCGGCTCGTTCACCGCCATGACGGCGATCTACGACACGATGCAGTTCGTCAAGCCCGACATCCAGACGGTCTGCATCGGCCAGGCGGCCTCGGCCGCGGCCGTCCTGCTCGCCGCCGGCACGCCCGGCAAGCGCGCCGCGCTGCCCAACTCGCGGATCCTGATCCACCAGCCCGCGACCGAGGGCACCTACGGCCAGTCCAGCGACATCGAGATCCAGGCCCGCGAGATCATGCGGATCCGGGAGCTGCTCGAGGCGATCCTGGCCGAGCACAGCGGCAAGAGCATCGACGAGGTGCGCCGCGACATCGAGCGCGACAAGATCCTCACCGCCGAGGAGGCCAAGACCTACGGCCTCATCGACGACGTCTTTGCGAGCAGGAAGCGCAAAGCCGAGGTAGTGTCGTCCTGAGGCGGCACGAGGACGAGGGAGTCCCCCGGCCCGGTCGCCACACTTCCGGGCGAGGGGCTTTCCAAGCCCAGCGGAGGCGGTAACGTCGAATCCAACGTCGAGAGCCTTCGGGACGCAACCGAGCCGCACCGCATCTGATCCAGAGAGCGGCCCCACGAAAAGGAGACAGTTGGGTGGCACGCATCGGCGACGGTGGTGACCTGCTCAAGTGCTCTTTCTGCGGAAAGAGCCAGAAGCAGGTCAAGAAGCTCATCGCGGGTCCGGGCGTGTACATCTGCGACGAGTGCATCGATCTCTGCAACGAGATCATCGAGGAGGAGCTCACCGAGACCTCCGACCTCAAGTGGGACAACCTGCCCAAGCCGCGGGAGATCTACGAGTTCCTCGACTCCTACGTCATCGGGCAGGAGACGGCCAAGAAGGCCATGGCCGTGGCCGTCTACAACCACTACAAGCGGATCCAGTCGGGTGACACCGGCAGGGACGATGCGGTCGAGCTGGGCAAGTCGAACATCCTGCTCCTGGGACCGACCGGCTCCGGCAAGACACTGCTCGCGCAGACGCTCGCCAGACTCCTCAACGTGCCGTTCGCGATCGCGGACGCGACGGCGCTGACGGAGGCCGGATACGTCGGCGAGGATGTCGAGAACATCCTCCTCAAACTGATCCAGGCGGCCGACTACGACGTCAAGAAGGCCGAGACGGGGATCATCTACATCGACGAGGTCGACAAGGTCGCCCGCAAGAGCGAGAACCCGTCGATCACCCGGGACGTCTCCGGGGAGGGCGTCCAGCAGGCCCTGCTGAAGATCCTGGAGGGCACCACCGCGAGCGTCCCGCCGCAGGGCGGCCGCAAGCACCCCCACCAGGAGTTCATCCAGATCGACACCACGAACGTGCTGTTCATCTGCGGCGGCGCGTTCGCCGGGCTCGAGAAGATCGTCGAGTCCCGGGTCGGCAAGCAGGGGATGGGCTTCGGCGCCCAGATCCGGTCCAAGGCCGACTTCGAGGAGTCGTCGGCCGTGCTCGGCGACGTGATGCCGGAGGACCTGCTGAAGTTCGGGATGATCCCCGAGTTCGTCGGCCGGCTCCCGATCATCACCAACGTCCACAACCTGGACCGCGAAGCGCTGATCAACATCCTGACCGAGCCGAAGAACGCCCTGGTGCGGCAGTACCACCGGCTGTTCGAGCTCGACGGCGTCGACCTCGAGTTCACCGACGACGCGCTGGAGGCCATCGCCGACCAGGCGATCCTGCGCGGCACCGGCGCCCGCGGCCTGCGGGCGATCATGGAAGAGGTGCTGATGTCGGTGATGTACGAGGTGCCCAGCCGCGAGGACGTCGAACGCGTCGTGATCACCGCCGAGGCGGTGCTGGAGCACGTCAACCCGACCCTGGTGCCCCGCGAGCGCAAGAAGCGGGAACCGCGCGAGAAGTCCGCGTAACACGCGCGAACGGTGAAACGCCCCCGGACGAACCCGTCCGGGGGCGTCGCCGTATGCGGGGGGGGCGGCGGTGCGGTGGGCGCGGCCGTGCCGGCGTGCGGGGAAGGCCGCGCCGGGGTCAGCGCCGCCCGGACTCGCCGAGGCCCGCCTCCCGCGCCAGGACGATCGCCTGCGCGCGGTCCGCGACGTGCAGCTTCATGAAGATGTTCGACACGTGGTTGCGGACGGTCTTCGGGCTGAGGTACAGCGTCCCGGCGATCTCGGTGTTGCTGCGGCCCTGCGCGATCAGCGCCAGCACCTCGCGTTCGCGTTCGGTCAGCTCGGGGAACGCCGACCGCCGCGGGTCCGGCATGTCGGTGAAGAACGTCAGCACCCGCCGCGCGATCTCCGGCCCGTAGATCGCCTCACCGGCCGCGACCGCGCGCACCGCCCGCGCGATCTCCTCGGCGCCCGACTCCTTCAGCAGGTAGCCGCGGGCGCCCGCCCGCATCGCCGCGAACACCGAGTCGTCGTCGCGGAACATCGTCAGCACCAGCACCCCGACGTCCGGGTTGGTCCGGGTGATCGTGCGCGTCGCCTCGATGCCGTTGCCGCCCGGCATGTGCAGGTCCATCACCACGACGTCCGGTTGCAGCTCCGCCGCGATCCGCACCGCGTCCGGCCCGTTCCCGGCCTCCGCCACGACCTCCACGCCGAGCGCCCGCAGCAGCCCCTTGAGCCCCTGCCGGAACACCGGATGGTCGTCGGCGATGACGACCCGGATCGTCTCCCCGCTCATGGCCTCGCCTTCGTCCGGCGGGTCACGCCCGCCCGTCCGCAGGCCGATGGTATCCGGCGCCCAGGGGGAGGCGGGCCGCGACGACGGTGCCGCCGCCGTTCCGTGACGTGATCGTGCAGCCGCCGCCGACCTCGGCGGCCCACTCGCGCATGGCGTCCAGCCCCCGCGCCGTGCCGCGCCGCCCGCCGCCGGCCGCCGCGGGCAGCCCGGGGCCGGTGTCGGACACCGTCACGCGCAGGTCCGCGTCCCGGGCGATCAGCACCACGGCGGTGCTCTCCGGCGCGTGCCGCCGCACGTTCGTCAGCGCCTCCCGGACGATCCGGTACGCCGCGACCTCGACCGCCGCGGGCAGCTCGCCCGGCGGCCCGTCGCAGCGCACCTCGACCCGCTTGCAGCAGCCCGCGGCGAACGACTCGATCGCCGCGACCAGGCCGAGGTCGTCCAGGGCGGGCGGGCGCAGCCCGTGCGCCAGCTCCCGCACCTGCCCGACCGCGCACGCCAGCCGGTCCCGGACGTCCGCCAGCAGAGGGTCCGTGCGCTCCGGCTCGCACGCGAGGGTGATGCGGGCGGCGTCCAGCGACATCGCCAGGCTCGCCAGCGTCGGGCCGAGCCCGTCGTGCAGATCGTGCCGCAGCCGCCGCCGTTCCTCCTCGCGCCCGGCGAGGATGCGCTCCCGGGAACGCTGCAGGTCCGCGGCGATGCGGTGGAGGTGCGGGATGGTCGCGGCGTGCGCCGTCACGGCCCCCGCGGCGAACGCGCCGGCCAGCACGGCGGCCCGTGCCAGTACCGCTCGCATCCCGAACCTCTCCCTCCGCTGCCCGCGGTCACGGGCACCGCCCTCCAGGGTGACGCGGGACGCGACCCGGTGTCAGGTGACCGGTGTCCCGAACCGGGCGGGAAAGCCCTTTCCCGCCGCGTCGCGTCAGTCCTCCACCGCGTCGCGGATCTGCCGCATCTTGTGCGTCAGCTCGGCCGACTCGCGCAGCTCCCGCGAACCCCCGGGACCGAGGACGACCAGGCCGAACGTCGTCCTGGTGGACCATCCGCGGAGGTAGCTGAACCCGGTCCTGGTGCCCGCCGCCGTGTGCACGTTCGCCGTGACGGACGTGGACATCTCGAGGTCGCCGAGCCCGGAGCTCTTCAGGGCGCTGGTGCTCGCGTCGTAGGTGACGGGGGCGTTGCCGGTGTAGGTGCTGCGGAAGACCTCCTCGATCGCGCGGTCCAGCCGCGGCATGACCTCGTAGGCCTGGTCGTCCGTCACCCCGGCGTCGTGCTCCCCGGTTCCGCCCACGAACAGGTAGGTCAGGTCGCCGTCCCGGTACACGGCGCTCTCGAAGTCGGTGATGCCGTGCTCGGTGGCGCGCGTGATGACGGTCTCGAGCTGGTTCCGCGCGTCGACGACGGCCTTCTCGCCCTCGATCTCGGTGTCGCGGGACATGTCCCCGACGGACGACGGCGTGGACAGGGTGTGCCCGGTCGCCGACGCGTACCCCGCGTACAGCCCGACGGCGAGCAGGACGAGGACCGCGATGAACCCGGCCGGCAGGCCGATCAGCAATCCGGGCCGGCCCTTGCGGGGAGGCGGCGGGACGGGCGCTCCCCCCGGCGCGCCGGGGAAGGGGCCGCCGCCCGGTCCCGCGGGGGGACCGCCGGGGGCTCCGGCGGGAGGCCCGGCATGCCGGGCACCGGGCGGGACGCCGGGGCCGCCGGGCGGGCCGCCGCCGGGGGCGCCGGGCGGGGGCGGGGGGTTCCAGCCGCTCATCGAGTCTCCTCATCATGGGCGTCGGGCGCGGGGTCGGACGGCGGACGGTCCGGGCGAGGGACGCCCGCGCGCGTCGATTCTTCCGGATACGGGCGCGGGGCCGGGCGCCGGACCGTCCGGGTCCCCGTAGAATCGTCAGCCGTGACACAGCCCAGCAATGAGCGCGGCCAGGGGGCCGCCGCAGACGTCGACCTGCCCACCCAGTACCGACCGGCGGACGTCGAGGGCAGGTTGTACGAGCGCTGGGTATCGGCGGGCCTCTTCGCCGCCGATCCGGCCCGCGACCCGTCCCGGCCCGCGTACTCGATCGTCATCCCGCCGCCGAACGTGACCGGGTCCCTGCACATGGGGCACGCCCTGGACCACTCGATCCAGGACACGCTCGTCCGGCGCCGCCGCATGCAGGGGCACGAGACCGTGTGGGTGCCGGGCATGGACCACGCGGGCATCGCCACCCAGAACGTCGTGGAGCGGGAGCTGGCCAAGGAGGGCCTGTCCCGGCACGACCTCGGCCGCGAGAAGTTCGTCGAGCGGGTCTGGCAGTGGAAGGCCGAGTCCGGCGGCCGGATCCTCGGCCAGATGCGGCGGCTCGGCGACAGCGTCGACTGGTCCCGCGAGGCGTTCACGATGGACGAGCCGCGCGCCCGCGCCGTCCGGACGATCTTCAAGCGGCTGTTCGACGACGGCCTGATCTACCGCGCCGAGCGCATCATCAACTGGTGCCCGCGCTGCCTCACCGCCCTGTCGGACATCGAGGTCGTGCACGCCGACCGCGAAGGCGAGCTGGTCTCGATGCGGTACGGGTCGGGCGACGACGAGATCGTCGTCGCGACCACGCGGGCCGAGACGATGCTCGGCGACACCGCCGTGGCCGTCCACCCGGACGACGAGCGGTACAAGCACCTGGTCGGCCGGGAGGTCGAGCTGCCGCTGACCGGCCGCCGCATCCCGGTCGTCGCGGACGAGCACGTCGACCCCGAGTTCGGCACCGGCGCGGTCAAGGTGACCCCGGCGCACGACCCGAACGACTTCGAGATCGGGCGGCGGCACTCGCTGCCGTCCCTGACCGTCCTGGACGAACGCGGCGTCGTGACGGCGCACGGCCCGTTCGAGGGCCTCGACCGGTTCGAGGCGCGGCCCGCCGTGGTGGCGGCGCTGCGCGAACAGGGCCGGATCGTCAAGGAGGTCCGTCCCTACGAGCACTCGGTCGGGCACTGCCAGCGCTGCGAGACGGTCGTCGAGCCGCGCGTGTCGCTGCAGTGGTTCGTGAAGGTCGGGCCGCTCGCGAAGGCCGCCGGGGACGCCGTCCGGGACGGCCGCGTGGCGATCCACCCGCCGGAGATGGCGGCCCGCTACTTCGAGTGGGTCGACAACATGCACGACTGGTGCATCAGCCGCCAGCTCTGGTGGGGGCACCGCATTCCCGTCTGGTACGGGCCGGACGGCGAGACGGTGTGCCCGGGCCCGGACGAGGAGCCGCCCGCCGGGTGGACGCAGGACACCGACGTCCTCGACACGTGGTTCTCGTCGGCGCTGTGGCCGTTCTCGACGCTCGGCTGGCCCGACGACACCCCGGAACTCAAGCGCTTCTACCCGACGTCCGTGCTGGTGACCGGGTACGACATCCTGTTCTTCTGGGTCGCCCGGATGATGATGTTCGGGTTGTACGCGATGGACGGCGTCCCGCCGTTCGGCACCATCGCCCTGCACGGCATGGTCCGCGACCAGTACGGCAAGAAGATGTCGAAGTCGTTCGGCAACGTCGTCGACCCGCTCGACTGGATCGGCCGGTACGGCGCCGACGCGACCCGGTTCACGCTGCTGCGCGGCGCGAACCCCGGCGGGGACGTCCCGGTCGCCGAGCAGTGGGCCGAGGGCTCCCGCAACTTCTGCAACAAGCTGTGGAACGCCACCCGGTTCGCGATGATCAACGGCGCGCACGTCGAGGGCGGCCTTCCGGCGGAGCAGACGACGATCGACCGGTGGATCCTGTCGCGGCTGCACGCGGTCATCGCCGAGGTGGACGCGCAACTCGAGTCGTACGACTTCGCGAAGGCGTGCGAGACGCTGTACCACTTCGCGTGGGACGAGGTCTGCGACTGGTACGTCGAGCTCGCGAAGGTCCAGCTCGCGGACGACCGCGCCCCCGCGACCCGGCGCGTCCTCGGCGAGGTCCTGGACAAGCTGCTGCGCCTCCTGCACCCGGTGATCCCGTTCGTCACCGAGGAGCTGTGGACGTCCCTCACCAAGGGCGACACGATCGTCCGCGCGCCGTGGCCGTCCGCCGACCCCGCCCGCGCCGACCGGGACGCCGAGGGGCTCGTGGAGTCGCTGCAGCGGCTCGTCACCGAGGTCCGCCGGTTCCGCGCCGACCAGGGCCTCAAGCCGGGCCAGAAGGTCGCCGCCGCCCTCGAGTGGAACGGGTCCGCGCTCGCCCCGCACGAGGAGGGCGTCCGCTCGCTGCTGCGCCTCACCGCGCCGGGCGACGGGTTCTCCGCCACCGCGTCGCTGCCGGTGGAGGGCGTCACCGTCCGGCTGGACACCGCCGGGGCCATCGACGTCGCCGCGGAGCGCAAGCGCCTCGAGAAGGACCTGGCCGCCGCCCGCAGGGAGGTCGACCAGGCGAACAAGAAGCTGGGGAACGAGGCGTTCATGGCGAAGGCGCCCGAGGCCGTCGTCGCGAAGAACCGGGACCGGCTCGCGCAGGCCGAGGCCGACATCGCGCGGCTGGAGGCCCAGCTCTCCGCCCTTCCCGCGGGCTGACCCGGCCCGCCGCCGCGCCGGCGTCCCGTCCGGGACGCCGGCCGGACCGTTCACCGTGCCACGCCGCCCGCGGAGGGTTACCATCCCCATGATCGCGGGCATTCCGGTCGCCACGAGAACCCCCCGGGAGTGCAATGGCCGACTCACGTCCTCGGACCGACCCGCCGGGCCGCCACGCCGACGACGCGGCGCCCGGCGACGCCGCGCGCGTGCCGCGGGGGGACGGGACGGGCGAGTTCACGGTCGCGCCGACGCCGTGGGGCGACTCGGTGCCGTGGTGGTCGGCCGAGGCGCGCGCGGGGACGGGCCCGCAGCGGGTCGCCGACCCGAGCGGCCCGCAGCGGCTGCCGTCCGACGGGTCCGGTCCGCTGCCGGCCCTGTCCGACGGCACCGGCCCGCACCGCGCGGTGAACGGCACCGGCCCGCACCGCACGCCGAACGGCACCGGGCCGCTCCCGCCCGTCCCGGACGTCCCCGCCCGGCGGAGCTCGGGGATGCTGCTGGGCGCGGGCGCGGGAGCCGTCCTGCTCATGGTCCTGGTGGCCGGTGTGCTGCTGCTGCGGTCCGGTGACACGACCGGGCAGGCGTCCGGGGGACGGGCCGGGGGGACGGCGTTCGAACCGACCCGGACGATCGTCGCCGGGGCCACCGCGGGCGGGCTGCGCCGGGAGTCGCTGCCGCCCCGGGTCGCCGTCGCGTACCCGTTCGTGATGGGCGGCGTCGAGGCGGGCGGGATCCCGGTCGCCGGCAAGGGCGCCGCCGTCTACGCCGAGGGCCCGGACGGGGTGTTCGACGTCCTGTTCGTGGGCGGGACGGGCCGCGTGGGGGACCCCGCCGCGTTCCTGCGGAAGATCCGCCCGACGACGTTCATCGGCGGGCAGCACGCCAACTCCGGCGAGGCGGGCGGCAAGGCCGCCTGCGGGACGTTCGCCGTGCTGACCGACGTCCACACGTACTGCGCCTGGGCGACCGCCGACTCCTACGGCATCGTCGCGTCCAACGCCGCGTCGCGGCAGCCCCGCTACGCGATGATGGACGCGCTCATGCTCCGGATCCGCGCGGACGTCGAGCGCCCGCGCTGACGAACACCCGCTCGGTGTCGGCGTCCACCGCGTCGAGGACGGCCGCCGTGAAGTAGACGGTCCCGACGGCGAGCACGCGCCGCCCGAGCGCGGCGATCGCCGCGGGCGTCACCTCCGCGGCCTCGGCGACCCGCCAGCCGCGGGGGAGCGGCCGGGTGAACCGCAGATGCGGCAGCGGCAGCCGGACGAACGTCACCGCGAGCCCGTCCAGGGCCGCCACGGCGCCGTCGAGATCCTTGTGGTCGGGCAGGCACACCAGGACGTGGTCGACGCCGCCCCACCGCGCGCGGGCCGCCGCGAGGGCCGCCCGCACGCCGGTCCGGTCGATGGCGGAGTCGACGAGCACCTCCGTGCCCGAGCCCGGCACGGTATGCGCCGACAGCCGCCCCGGCAGGACGACCGAGGCCAGCACGTCCCGCGCCCGCGCGGGCGGCGCGTCCCGGCCGAGCAGCCGCCGGGCCGCGGCGATCCCCAGCTCGGCGCTGGTCCGCCCGAGCCCGGGCGGCAGGACGTCCGCGAACTCGGGGTCGCCCGGCGGCACGACCTCGGCGGGCTCGAGCGCGGCGGCGACGTCGTCCGTCTGCGGGGCCGACACCACCCGCGTCCCGGGGCCCGCGACGCCCCGCTTCTCCCGCGCGATCTCCGCCGGCGTGTCCCCGAGGACGCCCGCGTGCTCCAGGAACACGGGCGTGATCGCCGCGACGTCCGCCCGCACGAGGCTCACCTCGTCCGACCGTCCGCCCATCCCGGCCTCGAGCACGATCGCGTCCGCGCCCGCCCGCCGCGCCCGGACCAGCCCGGCGAGCATGAACAGCCCGGCGGGCGACAGGTAGCCGTCCGATCGTCCGGGCAGCCCGGCGATGCGCCGCTCCAGCGTCTCCGCGAGCGCGCCGAGCTCGCCGGTGGTGACCGCGCGCCCGTCGATCCGGATCCGGTCCCGGTTCGACCTGAGTCCCGGGCTCGTCACGGTGCAGACCCGCAGCCCGGCCGCCGCCAGGTACGCCGACGCGTACACCGCCGCGGTGCCCTTCCCCTTCGACCCGACCACCGTCAGCACCGGCACGCCCGGCGGCAGCACGCCCAGGGCGTCCGCCAGCGCCCGGGCCCGCCGCAGGCTCCGCCGCTCACCGGGAGCCCGCGCCTCCCACTCCCGGAAGAACACGCCGTCGACGTCCATGCCCCCATGATCCGCGAGCCTCGCCCCTTCGGCGCGGGCGGGCCCCGGCGCGCCCGCGCCGAAGGGCCGTTCGCCGGTCCCTCGGGGAGCCCGCCGCGGCCGTGGGGCGGGGCGGGAGAGCCGCGGGCTGCGGATAGGCTCGGAACATCGCCGTCCGTCAAGTCGTCCGTCACCGCCAGGAGCATCGTGAGCCAGCCAGCCGAGCCGCTCGACTACCGGGACGCCGTGCGGGAGATCCGGAGCCGCGGCGTCGAGTGGGACATCGACCCCACGCTCGACCGCGTCCGGGACCTGGTCGACGTCCTCGGTGAACCGCAGCGCGCGTACCCGGTGATCCACATCGCCGGGACGAACGGGAAGTCCAGCACCGCAAGGCTCGTCGAGGCGCTGCTGCGGGAGCGCGGGCTGCGCACCGGGCTGTACACCAGCCCCGAGCTGAGCACGCTGCGGGAGCGGATCGCGATCGACGGGGAGCCGGTCTCCGAGGAGCGGTTCGTCGAGGTGCTCCGGGACGTGCTGCCGTACGTCGGGATGATCGACGAGAAGCACGGGGTGCGGCTGTCGTTCTTCGAGGTCCTCACGGCGATGGCGTTCGCGGCGTTCGCGGACGCGCCGGTGGACGTCGCGGTCGTCGAGGTGGGCATGGGCGGGCGCTGGGACGCGACGAACGTCGCGGACGGGACGGTCGCGGTGCTCACGCCGGTCGGGCTCGACCACACCCGGTACCTCGGCGACACGCTGGAGGAGATCGCGGGGGAGAAGGCCGGGATCGTCAAGCCGGGCGCGGTCGCGGTGGTGGCGCAGCAGCCGGTGGAGGCCGCGGAGGTCCTGCTGCGCAGGGTCGCCGAGACGGGCGCGACGGCGGCGCGCGAGGGCATCGAGTTCGGGGTGCTGAGCCGCGACATCGCCGTCGGCGGCCAGCAGGTGCGGATCCAGGGCCTGCACGGCGTGTACGACGAGATCTTCCTGCCGCTGTTCGGCGAGCACCAGGCGAGCAACGCGGCGGTGGCGCTGGCGGCGGTGGAGGCGTTCGCGAGCGGCGCGCCGACGCGCGGCGAGCCGAACCTGGAGGCGGCCACCCGGATCGCGGCGGGCGAGGCGTACACCGGCGGGGACGTGGGGCAGCTCGACCCGGCGCTGGTCCGCAGCGGGTTCGCGAAGGCGGCGTCGCCGGGACGGCTGGAGGTCGCCCGGACCGGCCCCACGGTGCTGCTGGACTCCGCGCACAACCCGGCGGGGATGGCGGCGACCGTTCAGACGATCACCGAGGCGTTCGGGTTCACCCGGCTCGTCGGGATCCTCGCGATCGCCGAGGACAAGGACGTCCCGGGCGTCCTCGACCAGCTCGAGCCGGTCCTGGCGGAGCTGGTCGTGACGCGGAACTCGTCGCCGCGGTCGCTGCCGCCGGACGAGCTGGCCGACGAGGCCGAGAGCGTGTTCGGGTCCGACCGGGTGCACGTCGCGGAGCGGCTGGACGACGCCATCGACCGGGCGATCGGGCTGGCGGAGGAGACCGGGGAGTACCGGGGCGCCGGGGTGCTCGTCACCGGTTCGGTGGTGACCGCCGGCGACGCGAGGACGCTGCTGCGCGTGGAGGAGGGCCGTTGAGCGCCATGGCGAACGAAGTTTCGGACGAAACGCAACAGAGTTCCGGTCGACCGAAAAATCCGGTGCGGAGTTTGCTGGCGGCGGTGCTGACCTGCGAGGCGCTGATCATCGGCCTGGCGGCGCCGGTCGCGGTCACGGTGATGGGCGTGCCGGGCGCGACGGCCGCGTGGGTGTGCGGCGGTCTCGCGCTGATCTGCCTGGTCGTGACGGGGCTGCTGCGGTTCCCGTGGGCGGTCGCGGTGGGCGGCGTGCTCCAGGTCGTCATCATCGCGACCGGGTTCATGGTGCCGGCGATGTTCGGGCTCGGCGCCATTTTCGGTGCGCTGTGGGCGACGGCGATTTGGATGGGACGCAAGGCGCAGGACGCCGCGGCGCGCTAAATTCATCGGGGACGGCATCGTTCCATTCCGCCGAATTCCCCGGCCACTTCGCTCTCAATTCCGACATCTTTCTCTTTCGGGAAATCACGCGCGGCGGATGACGACTCCGAGGAGGAGGCGTGTCCCTGCCCGCAGAATCCACCCCCGCCGACCCGGACCGCACCGACCCGACCGGCACCGACCGCGCGGACCCCAACCGCGCGGACCCTGACCGCGCGGACCCCAACCGCACGGATCCCGACACCACCGTCCTCGACCTCGCCCTCCACGAGGGCACTCGCCACGAGGGCACCCGCCACGAGCCCGCGGCGGCGAACGTCCCGCCCGTCCGGCGGCGGCCCCGCCGGCGGGCCGCGGCGCTCGGCGCG
>NZ_JBHTJA010000127.1:0-16760 GCF_042675525.1 Actinomadura sediminis | reverse complement strand
CGCCCTGGGGGTATCTGGCCATACCACCGGCATACGCCCACACCGACGGTCCGTCGACTTACCCGACCGCCATCACCCAATAACCCTGGTTAGGCGCGTTCTTCCCCGGAGCCGACGCGCTCAAGACCCGACTGGCGAACGCATGGCACGGCCGAGCCGTCGCCAACCCCATGCTTCACCTCGACATGGGCCAAACCCGTTGTGGCTGCTGGAGGACCTCGATCTGCGCCCGGGGACGCGGATTCTCGACCTCGGCTCCGGCACGGGCGCTACGTCGGTGTTCCTGGCCCGTGAATACGGTGCCCAGGTCGTTGCAGCCGACTTGGGGATCCCCCGGAAGAGGCGGCAGCCGTCTTCGGCGAGGCGGGTGTCAGCGATACGGCGGAGTGGTGGCGCTTCCAGTGGGAGATCACCGAGTTGGTGAACGTCACGTCCGCGCGGCTGCAGCGAGATGCCTGGCGGGGCTGGCTGCTGTGAACCCGGGCGGGCGCGGAACACCGCCCGGACCGCAAGCGAACCGGTCTGTCATCGAGATGCTCGCCACAGACGGCGGTGAATTGCTCTCCTTCGCCCTGGTAGCCGCCCAGGAGAACTAAGCGGACGCCATGCGTCGGGGGTGCGGTTTCGGCGTATGCAGCCGGTCTGTGCTGTCGGCGGTGGTCACCAGTGCGAAGGAGCGGACCAGTACGGCGAGTGCGCTCGTCTCCGGGCATGCTCCGGTGGTCTTGGCGAGACATCGCGCTTGCCGGGCTTGATGGTGCCGAGCCGGGCGAGCAGGAGCCTGCGGGGCGGCAGGCCGCTAACCCGCGAACGAGCGACAGGGCCGTTAGCTGGGCAGACCCGCGGTGGTGGCTGTCGGTAAGGCCGGGCGACCAAAGCCTGAGCGAATACCGACCTTGGGCGGCCGTTGATCGTCTTTGGACGACTGTCGGCGCGGAGTCGGGCTTCTAGTTTCGAGATCATGAACGTGGAACGCTCCGGCCTGCCTCCGCTCCCGCGCCGGATGGCGCTGGTGGTGGCGCTGCTACTGCTGTCGCCGATCTGCGCCGAGTACCTCATCGGCTACGACCAGATCATCGGGCGTCCACTGGTGCTGCTCGGCGGACTGCTCATCCTCGCCCCGCTGTACGGGACCGTCGCGGTACTGATCCGGGAGGCCGCCCGCCGTACCGGCCGGGGCTGGCCGACGATCGTGCTGCTGGGCGCGGCGTTCGGGCTCGTCCAGGCGGGGCTGATCGATCAGAGCCTGTTCAATCCCGACTTCGTGGACGAACCGTCGTGGGACCGCGACCGGCTGCCGACCCACATCCCGGAGCTGGGCCTCAGCGCCAAGTACCTGCTGAGCTTCGTCGCAGGCCACGTGATCTGGAGTTTCGGCGCCCCCATCGCGGTCATCGAGGCGTGCGCGCCGCGTTACGCGAAGCGTCCATGGCTTGGACGGACCGGCATCGCGACGATGGTCGTCCTGTACGGGCTGGGCGCGGCGATCATCTGCAGGGAGCACACCGAGGACTTCATGGCGAGCCCGGCGCAGTTGGGCACCACTGCGGCGATCGCGGTACTGCTGGGCATCGCGGCGTTCGCCATCCCCCGTCGGTCCGGGCCCGTGTCGGGTCGGGTACCGCCGCCGTGGGCGGTGGGGTGCGGTGCCGTGGTGCTGTGGGGCACCCACCAGTTGGCACCCGCGTCCTGGGCAGGAGTGGCGCTCTCAGCGCTCGCCCTCACACTCGCGGCCGGCTGCCTGCTGCGGTACGCCGGTCGCCGCGGCTGGAACCATCGGCACCTCCTCGCGGCCGGCGGAGCCGCGCTCGTGGTCAACTCGGCGCTGGCCTTCGTGGTCGAGCCGCTCGGCGAGACGTCCTACCCGGTCAAGTACGCCGTCAACACCGTCTTCTTGCTGGGCGTCCTGCTTCTCCTGGGCCTCATCGACCATCGGCTGCGCCGCTCGAAGGAGACCGTCGCGCAAGTAGGGAGGTCCTGAGTATGCGATCGCATCCTCCGACTCCCTGGAGCGGGCGCCGGTCACCGCGTCAGCGCTCGGCGCCCGGCAGGGTCCTTCCCTAGCACGGCTACGCCTGGGGGACGGTGGAGCGGGAGTCGCGCCGGGGTGGTCAAAGCCGCCGGTGGGTTCCACGGCCCCGATGCGCATGCCCAGGGACGTGTTGCCGTACAGAAGAACGCCCCGGAACCTATGGCTCCGGGGCGTTCTTGCTGGTCTTGGAGGTGGGCATGGGGGTCGAACCGCCGATCTTTATAGCGACACCCCTGCCGGACGAACATCGACCGAGGCCGACCGGTGGCGCCGTGCGTCCGTAGCGGCGGCTGGTGCGTGTCAGCCCAACTTGTCGCAGTGGCCCCGTTGGAGGGCCGTGTTGTCGATAGCAAAGTAAGCACTGGGGTCAACTGGCGGGCCGCATTCGGACAGCCTGCGTCGGCAACAGTGGCTTACACGCGGCGCGCAAAGAAACCACACCCTGAGTCACGACGCGGATACTTCGCTGGTCACCGAGCCGGTAATAGATAGTCGGCGACCTAATGCGGCAATCCGGCCGGCCGAGTCCTCACGTCGGTGATCACAATGGCGCCTGATTCTGTTACTGACCGTTACAGGGGAGTGGTCTTGAGGGGCAGTGCCCGGACGGGTGCATCTTGATCGTTGATCATCGACAACGTAGCTTTGGGCGAGTCATGTCGGACTTACCTTGGCTCGACATTCAATGTCACTCTGCACTGGGTACGCGTACCCACATACGGGGTTACGGCATTCATTGATTTGAAGGAGTGGGTTCACGTGACTCGTCCATGGAGCAAGTACGTACCTCGACTGGTGTCCATGACGGTGGCCGTTGCGGCAGGGTTTACGGCCTTTGCCGCGGCGGCTCCGGCGCAAGCCACCGGCTGGAATGTCACAGCCGGTTCCCAAGCCCAATGCAAGGGAGGAACCTACTGCCTCTACTATGCCCCCAACGTCTGGTTCGGCAGCAACAATGCGGTGTGGGGTTTCAACTACAGAGCGCCGAACCTCGGTCAGTGGAGGTTCGCCCATTGCTCCCAGGGCGGTGACGGCAGTTGCGCCGGCTGGAATACCTACATCCGCAACAACGCCGCGTCGATGAGCGCCGTGGACTGCAAGGGCGTTACGGTCTGGGTCTATCCGAACTATACGGGGAACTTCAACTGGGTCAGCGGGGGCTCTTGGGGGAACCTCAACGGCTACCTCAGGAATAACGAGGCGTCCACGTCCAGAGGAAACCTATGCTGACAGGGCGCCGCTGCCGAGCCCCGTTCCCTCCCATCGCAAAGGACGAGCTTTGACGAACCGGATGTCACGACGTGTAGTTCTGATCGCCGGGGGCAGCACCGCGGCCGCGACCGGAGTGGCGGCCGCTCTCATTCTCGTGGGTTCGGAGTCTCCCGCCTCGGCGGGCCCGTCCGAGCAGCCCTCCGTCACCACGGTCTACGAACCTTCGGTCCGCACCAGCGCGATGCCGCTGGACGCCTATCGCCTCAGTGGAGCCCAGGAGGCGCAGCTCCACAACCAGCGGAACGTCATGAACCGCGAATGCATGAGGTCGTTCGGGCTGTCGTATCTTCCGCACTACACCGACCGGACGGAGGTGATCGCCGCTTCGTTCGCCGTTAACAACAGCCGCCGCTATGGGATCAGCGATCCGGTCGCCGCGAGCAGGTTCGGTTACCACCTGCCCCCGCAGCCGTCTTCCGAGAGCGGCGCGGAGTCCGATACGTCGCCGATGGCGATGCCGCCGGACAAGTACCTGGTCTTCACCGGAGCCCGGAAACCGGCCTCGTCTTCCGTGCAGAAGATGCCCGATACGCAGGCTCAGAAGGTCTCGCCCGGAAGTTATCACGGCAAGGCGATCCCGCCCGGAGGGTGCGCCGGCCAGACCGACCGAAAACTGCTGTTCACGTCTCAGTCACCCGAGGCCGCAGAGGCGAACCATCTTGCGGCAGAGTTGAACCAGGAGGCCTTCATCAAGGCCGTTCAGGACACCAGGACCCGCAAGGTGGACGAGGCCTGGCGGCGGTGCATGGCCGAGAAGGGCTATAACGGCTACGCCAGTCCGCTGAAGGCTGCTGCCGCCTTCGATCTCACGCAGCCCGTCTCGAAGGCGGAGATCGACACGGCCGTCGCCGATGTCACCTGCCAGCAGCAGGTGGAGTACGTTCCCACTCTGACCGCCATCGAGAAGGGCCATCAGGAGACCGCGATCGCGAAGCACGCCGCGACCCTTGCCCCCTTGAAGACGCAGGTGGCCAAGCGGACTGCGGCGCTCGAGAAAGCGATCCAAAGCAGCGGCGGATGATCGGGCAATGACTGCGGGCCGCGGGTCCGGCGAACCTTCGTGATGCCGGTCGGGTCGTGGATCGACCCGACCGGCCATGGTTCGGCGGCCCCAGGTTCCTCGAGCGTGTCCGGCGTCGGGGATCAGGGGGCGGTGAGCATCAGGGGGGAATTGATCCGTGTGCTCCCCGTCACCCAGATCCGGCCGCTCGGCGCGACGGAGACGTCGTACGCCCATGCCTCGATCGGGGTGGTGAACTTCTGCCAGGCGCCGTCCGCGTAGCGCAGTAGCGGTGCCGGGCCGTACAGGGACGGACGGCCGAGGACCACGAGCGGGTTGCCGTTGCTGTCCAGTCGTACCTTCTCGCCGTAACTGTCGAAGGCACCGGCGGGTGCCGCGGTCCACGTCTCGCCGTTCCAGCGGAACAGGGCGTCCCAGGTGAGCGCCCAGACAGTCCCGTCGGCGGCGGGGGCGACGCTGGTGACGCACCGTTCGGTGGGAAGCGGGGGCAGAGTGGTCCAGGTGGAGCCGTTCCACCGCAGGACGACCGAGTCCAGGCGTTCGGCGTCGGTGTTGTAGCGGCAGCTTCCGGTCCAGGCCTCGGTGGCGCTGCGGGCTTGGACGTCCGCGACTCCGTGTTGCAGCGGACGGGCGACGGGGTCGGGCTTCCAGTGGTCGCCGACGCGGCGGAACAGCGTGGGCAGGAGCAGGCTGCCGTCCGGGCTCAGGACGTAGATCTGGATCCACAGCCCGGCCGGGCCGGCCCACATGCGGGTGCCGTGGGCTTGGGCGACGTCGGGCGGCGGGGCGACGGGCCGGAACGCGGTGCCGTCGAACCGCGCCAGGTAGAGGCGCGTCCCGTCCTGGACGCCCCAGGCCCAGACCTCGCCGGCGTGCGCGACGACCTGGTAGATGGCGCCGTTGCCGGACCAGCCTTCGAGCGGGTACTCCTTCCATTGCGAACCCGCCCGGCGCCGCACCACCGGGTTGCCGAGGCCGTCGCCGATCTGCCCTTGGCGGCCGGAGATCCATGCCTCGGTGTCGGAGACGGCGGCGACGCTGTACACCCCCGCCCTCGGCCACAGGAACGGCAGCGGGACGTCCCTGAGCGCGGCGGGCGGGGGTTCAGCGTGTACGGCGGGCACGGGGGCGAGGGCGAGGACGGCGATGGCCGCAATGATCAGCCGAACGGGGAGGGGTCTCATGCAGGACATCATCTGCTCCGGCCGACGACTTTGCCAGTGTTCACTGGGAAAGTCATCGGCGCGCGTCCGGTAGCGGCCGTCGGGCCGAGCGCGGCGGGGGCCTCGCCGGTCGGCGCGGACGGGTCAGGGGGCTTCCCCGAGTGGGGGCACGGGAGGGTTGAAGCGGGACGGGACCGGGTCGCTCCACCGCAGCGGGACGGCGCCGGGGATCTCGACGACGTCGGTGACGGTGAACTCGACGAGCCGTTCGGCGCCCGGGACGGCGGCGGCGTGCGCGGGGTCCCAGTCGGTGCGCGCCGTCCCGGTGAGCTGCAGGACGGCGCCGGTGCGCCAGTCGGGGAACAGCAGCCCCGCCCGGGGCTGGACCTCCAGGTTGCCCAGGGTGTTGAACATGGCGTTGCCGACGTAGTCGGGCCAGCGCAGGACGGTCGGCGACACCGACTCCACGAAGCCCGGGGCGCCGCCGCGGTGGGAGACGTCGGCGTTGCCCTCGCGGTCGGCGGTGGCGATGAAGAAGGTGTCGGCTCCGGTGATCCATCGCCGCTGGTCGCCGGTCAACGCGTTGGAGCGTTCCGGCCGGCCGGGGGCCGCGGGTTCCCACCGCGGCTCGCGCTTCTGGATGTACTTGGGGCAGTTGGAGTACACCTGGTCGAGCGTGACGCGCAGCCCGCGCGCGGTCGGGACGGCGCGTCCGTTCATCCGCATCCGCCGGTGCCGGGACGGCTCGATGGCGAGCATGCCGACCGGTGCGGGCCCGGAGAGCCGATCGTGCAGCGGGTCGTCCGGGCCCGTGCGGGCGTCGACCGTGAGGGTGCGGTCGTCGTCGGCGCGCAGGAAGCCGGGCCGTCCGGTGAGGAGCGTGGCCCACAGGCGCCCCCGGCCGTCGGCGGCGCCGAGCACCAGCATCGGCTGCTGGGCGAGGAACTTGCTCGCCACCTCGGGGATCTCCGCGCGGATGGCGCGGCCCGAGAACCCGCCCTGGTCCAGCAGGCCGGCGCGCCGCTGGGCGGCTCGTTCGCCTTCGTGGTAGACGTCGGCCGCCACAGCGGCCTCCTTTCGTCGAAGCGGTGAGGGTTAGAAGAACCCGCAGGTCGGGGCCGCGCCGCTCGGCGCGGGTGCGGTGTCGGCGCCGGTGGGCGCGTAGATCTCCAGCCGGATCCCGTCCGGGTCGGTGAAGAAGACGCCGCCGGAGGAGGCCCCCTCGCCGTGCGGGACGACGCCGTCGTGGACGAGCTCGGCGCCCAGCTCGCGCAGCACCCGTTCGGTGGCCTTCACCTCGTCGATCGAGTCGACCTGGAACGACAGGTGGTGCAGGCCCGCCGACCGGGTCGGGAAGGCGGTGTCGCTCTGCTGCCAGAGGGTCAGCACGAGCCGCCCGTCCCGTCCGAGGAAGGCCCAGCGGCGGCCGTCCTCCCTGCCTTCGGCCTGCACCTCGAACCCGAAGACGCGCTGGTAGAAGGGCAGCGACCGGTCCAGGTCGGTGACGTTCAGCCCCACGTGCCCCGTCTGCAGCGCCTTGATGGTGACCGTCTCCATGACACACCTCGCAAACCCGGGCGTCCTGCCCGGCGTTGATCTAACTGGCTATCGAAATATAGAAGGTTAGAGGACGATCGTCAACCGGCTAAGGCGCGATAGGCGGGTAGAGTTGGGGGCGTGCATGCGGAGCATCGATCCCAGGAGCAGGTCGCCGCGGACCCTCGCCCGCTCATCGGGGAGCCGCTGTGCCTCGACCTGATCAACACGCGGTGGATCGACGACGGCGTCCGTCACGATCTGCTCGACTCCACCGGCGGGCTGGCCGTCTGGCTGCGCTCGGCCGGTCTGGACGATCGCGCGACGGCCGACCGGGCGACGCTCGACGCCGTCGTGGAGACCCGCGACGTCCTCCTGGGCCTCGCTGAGCGACGCTCGTCCCCCGAAAAGGCGGAAGCGCTCAACCGGGTCCTCGCGCACGGTGCGCTGCACCCCCGGCTCGGGCCCGACGGCCCGGAGCACCATCCGCGGACCGACGACCCCGCCTGGCTGCCGTCCTGGCTGGCCGCCGCCGACTACCTACGGCTCCTGACCGAGAGCCCCGGCCGCATCAAGCCCTGCGCGCACCCCAACTGCGTGCTGTACTTCCATGACGCCACCAAGAACGGCACCCGCCGCTGGTGCTCCATGGCCGTCTGCGGCAACAGGGCCAAAGCCGCCCGCCACTACGAGCGCAGCAAGAGCGGGCCGTGAACCCGGCCCGCCTGGACGCGTCGTGATCGTCGGGCGGCTCAGCCCGCCCCGGATTCGAGCGGCCGGACGCGGGGGCGGCGCAGGCCGATGATCGCGAGGAGGGTCAGGCAGATCGCGAGCATGTAGCCCGGGAAGACCCACGTGTCGAGCGTCCACCTGTCGATCGTCAGCAGGGTGATGGTGGAGTTGACGCCCACGAGGGCATAGAAGCCGGCGTTCTCCGACTCGGGGTCGCCCCACGCCTTGCGGATCGTCGGGACGGCGCCGACCCCGTCCGCGAGGACCGCGAACACGACCGCGACGGGCGCCCTGTCCAGCCCCACCCAGACGATCAGCGCCATGACCGCGACCGCGCCGCAGGCGAGGTCGAAGGCGCCGACGCGCGCCGTGCTCCGCCGATTGGCGAACGAGGCGAGCAGCACGATCAGCGGGCCGAGGCCGGCCGAGAGCGTCGTGACGGACGGCAGGCCGACACCGCCGTCGAGCTGCGCGAAGAACCCGATGAGCGGCGCCGCCGCCCACAGGGACCACGTCACCCGGTTGGGCCGGGTGCTCCCCCGGACCGTCGCGATCGCGTACCGCACGCTCCCCGTCAGGCCGATCGCGGCGGCGAGGAACACGAAATGCGGGTCAAGCATGGGCTTCGTGGACGCCGCCGGGAATCATCACCGGACCGACGCTAGAAGACGCCCGAGACCCACGACACCGAATTGCCTCGACGCGGCCCCGACTTCGGCGGACAAGCCCGGGGCGCGATCTTCCACGAGGGGGTTCGCGTCGCTACATTGACTCGACTCGCTCGTCAGACGGGAAAATGAGGTGACCATGGGCGTTCTGCCGAACTCCGCCGGTTTCGGCAATGGCGTGTTCCGCATGCATCTTCGCGCGGTGGGGGTGCTCGCGTCGGGGGTGCTCGCCGTATCCGCGCTCGCGGCCCCGGCTTCGGCGGACGAGATGCCCGCGCGGTACGCGGGCTGGTCCATGGACGACGCCGCGGGCCCGGTGGCCCGGGCCGTCGAGGGCACCGGGGTCGCGAACCCGGACGCCGACCTGAGGTTCACGCCCGGAGTGCGGTTCGGGGAGCCGGGGAACCTCGGCATCGGCACCGACAGAGCCGTCCGGCTGAACGGGCGGCACCAGTTCGGGCAGGTCAGGCCGCTGGTGGACACGAGCGAGCGGTTCATGTTCGCGACGTGGGTCAAGCTCGCGTCCCTCGACGGTGACCAGGTCGCGGTCAGTCAGGCCGCTGCGGACGGCGGCGTGTTCGAGCTCGGCTGGATCGGAAGCCGCTGGACGTTCCGGCACCGCGCCGCCGACGGCGGTGTCGTCGCCTCGGTGAAGCGGGACATGGCGGTCGCCGCGGACGGTTCACCGTGGACGGAGCACTGGGTCTCCCTGATGGGCGGGTACGACCCGGACACCGGTGAAATCTGGCTGCGCACCCAGGCGGACGGCTCCTACGACGTGTGCGTGCCCGGGGAGCCGTGGAACTGCCATTCGGCGCCGCTGATGCCGGAGGAGATCGCCGTGGCGCCGACAGGGTGGACCGCCTCGCCCGGTGACGGCCCTCTGCTGTTCGGCGTGACGTCCAGCGGCGGCGCTCGGCATTCCTACTGGAACGGATGGCTCGACGACTCCCAGCTTTGGCCTTTGACCTACACCGACAGGTCGATACTGCGCGCCGTCTACGGCGACACGGTCGGCACCGCGCCCTAGCCTGCGCCGGGCAAGGCGGGCGGCGCCATGGTGCGGGCCCGCCGGTCCGGCCCGGGGTGACGGCCGGCCCGTGCCCGCGCGCGGTCGAGCCGGGCGCTCGGGCAGTGGGCGCGGTGGGGCGGAGCGCTCTGACCCGGCGGGCGTGGAACGTTTTACCAACGCGTTCAAGTGAGAACGTAGATTCTCGGGAAAAGGCTGTGGCATGGGGATGACCGATCACGGGACCGACCGAGAACCGGGTCACGGCGCACCACCGGGCAATGAGGAGGGACGTCCGCGCACCGACTGGGTCGTGTACGGGATCAGTGCGGTGCTGGCGTTGGCGCTGATCTTCTGGGGCGCCGTCTGGACGGACAACCTGAGCACGGTCGCGCAGAACGCGCTCGACTGGCTGCTGACGAACGTCGGGTGGATGTTCGTGCTGGCGGCGACCGGGTTCGTGGTCTTCTCGCTCTGGCTGGCGGTCAGCAAGTACGGGCGGATCCCGCTCGGCCAGGAGGGCGACGAGCCGGAGTTCCGCACCGTCTCCTGGATCGCGATGATGTTCAGCGCCGGCATGGGGATCGGCCTGATGTTCTTCG
Organism: Actinomadura sediminis; assembly: GCF_042675525.1. Taxonomy (NCBI): domain Bacteria; kingdom Bacillati; phylum Actinomycetota; class Actinomycetes; order Streptosporangiales; family Thermomonosporaceae; genus Actinomadura; species Actinomadura sediminis. Next base: position 6,725 of record NZ_JBHTJA010000127.1, on the reverse strand, counting down.
GCATGGCCGAGCCGCTGGAGCACTTCGTCAACCCGCCGCCCCGCACGGACGCGCCGCAGAGCGAGGCGGCGGTCGAGACGTCGATGGCCACGACGCTGTTCCACTGGTCGCTGCACCCGTGGGCGATCTACGCGGTGCTGGGGCTGGCGATCGGCTACGGGCACTTCCGGCGGGGGCGCAAGCAGCTGATCAGCTCGGCGTTCGCGCCGCTGTTCCCGAAGGGACGCGGTGAGGGTCCGGCGGGCAAGATCATCGACATCCTGGCGCTGTTCGCGACGCTGTTCGGCTCGGCGGCCTCGCTGGGCATCGGCGCGCTGCAGATCCGGACCGGCATGCAGGAGGCGGGCTGGATCGAGACGCTCGGCACCTCGGTCCTCGTCATGATCATCGTGGTGCTGACGATCTGCTTCATCCTGTCGGCGGTCTCGGGCGTCGCGAAGGGCGTCCAGTGGCTGTCCAACATCAACATGGTGCTGGCCCTCATTCTGGCGGTCTTCATCTTCCTGGTCGGCCCGACCGTGTTCATGCTGCAACTGATCCCCACGTCGATCGGCGTGTACATCCAGGACTTCGGGCAGATGGCGTCGCGGTCGGGCGCCACCGGCGGGCGGCCGATGGAGAAGTTCCTGTCCAACTGGACGATCTTCTACTGGGCGTGGTGGATCTCGTGGGCGCCGTTCGTCGGGATGTTCCTGGCCCGCATCAGCCGCGGACGGACGATCCGGCAGTTCGTCGCCGGGGTCATCGTCGTGCCGAGCGTGGTCAGCCTGCTCTGGTTCGCGGTGTTCGGCGGGGTCGCCATCCGGGACCAGCAGAACGGGAAGAACCCCTACGGGGACGGCTCGCCGGAGGAGATCACGTTCAACGTGCTGAGCGACCTGCCGTGGGCGGGCATCACCGCGGTCGTGGTGATGATCCTGGTGGCGATCTTCTTCGTGTCCGGCGCGGACGTGTCGTCCATCGTCATGGGGACGCTCTCGCAGCGGGGCTCGACGCACCCCACCCGCTGGATGGTGATCTTCTGGGGCGCGGTGACCGGCGCCGTCGCGGCGATCATGCTCGTGATCGGCGGGGACGAGGCGTTGAACGGCATCCAGAACATCACGTTCATCGGGTCGCTGCCGTTCACGATCGTGCTGATCGTCCTGTGCGTCGCGCTGGCGAAGGACCTGCGCGACGACCCGATGATGCGGCGGCAGCGCAAGGGCGAGGAGGTGCTGGAGGACGCGGTCGTCACGGGCGTCCGGGAGCACCGGGGCGACTTCGAGCTGGCGCTCCGCCCGTCGAGCAACGACACCGCCGCGGACGGCGAGGACGCGTTCGACGCGGACCCGTTCGACCGGGACGTCGGGAAGTCCTGAGGGTCAGCCGAGCGCGTCCAGGCAGCGGCGGGCCTGGAGGCGCAGGGCGTCGGCGAGGTCCGGCGGGCCGTCGGCGACGGTGAAGCCGACGCCCACCGAGGTGATCATCCACACGAGGTCGGCGGGTGTGTCGGCGCCGACGTGCAGCCGGCAGGTGCGGTCGTCGACGGGTTCGACGACGCCCATGCCGGGCCAGACGCGTTCGGCCGCGTCGTCCGCCGGGACGTGCAGGACGACGGTGGCCCGGACCGGCCAGGCGCGGGACGACAGCGTGCGCGCGAGGTACGCGGCGACGTCGCCGTCCGGCGGGGGGCGCGGGACGAACCGGGGGCCGGGCGGGGTGCGCGGGGTGAGCCGGTCGACGCGGAAGGTGCGCCAGTCGTCCCGTCCGGGGTCCCAGGCGACGAGGTACCAGTGGCGGCCGAAGCTGACGAGGCGGTGCGGCTCGACGGTGCGGCGGGTGTCGCCGCCGCGGGGGCTGCGGTAGTCGATGCGGAGGCTCTCGTGGCGGCGGCACGCGTCGGCGATCGCGACGAGGGCGCCGGGGTCGACGGCGGGGCCGGGCGCGGCGCCCGCCCGGACGGTCGCCGCGTTCAGCGCGCCGACCCGGTGGCGGAGCCGGGCGGGCAGGACGCGTTCGAGCTTGGTGAGCGCCCGCAGCGCCGTCTCCTCGATCCCGGCGACGGTCCCGGCGGTGCGGAGCCCGACGGCGACGGCGACGGCCTCGTCGTCGTCGAGCAGCAGCGGCGGCAGGGCCGACCCGGCGCCGAGCCGGTACCCGGCGGTGCCGCGCACCGCGTGCACGGGGTAGCCGAGCTCCCGCAGCCGGTCGACGTCGCGGCGGACGGTGCGGGGGGTCACGCCCAGGCGTCCGGCGAGTTCGGCGCCCGACCGGTCGCCGTGGGCCTGTAGCAGCGACAGCAGTTTCAGCAGCCGCGCGGAGGTGGTGGTCGGCACGCCGCCGAGTCTGCCGCACGGTTGGGACCGTTCCGGACCTAAGCCCTTCCTAGCGTGCTCCGCATGACGACCGAACGAGAGATCCGCCCCTTCAAGATCGACATCGGACGGGAGGTGCTGGACGACCTGGACGAGCGGCTCGCGCGGACCCGCTGGCCGGACGAGCTCCCGGGCGTCGGCTGGGACCGCGGCGTCCCCGCCGGGTACCTGCGGGAGCTGGCCGAATACTGGCGAACCCGCTACGACTGGCGCGTCCACGAGGCCGCCCTCAACGGGTTCCCGCAGTTCACGACCGTGATCGACGGCCAGAACGTGCACTTCCTGCACGTCCGGTCGCCGGAGCCGGACGCCGTCCCGCTGCTGCTCCTGCACGGCTGGCCGGGCGCGTTCACCGACTTCCTCGACGTCATCGGGCCGCTGTCGGATCCGCGCGCGCACGGCGCGGAACCGTCCGCCGCGTTCCACCTGGTGATCCCGTCGCTGCCGGGCTTCGGGTTCTCGACGCCGCTGGCGGGGCCGGGCATGGACGCCGCGCGGATGGCGGCGGTGTTCGCGGAGCTGATGGAGCGGCTCGGGTACGGACGGTACGGCGTCCACGGCTACGACACCGGGTCGTGGGTCGGGCCGAAGCTGGGCCTGGCGGCGCCCGACCGGGTGATCGGCGTGCACGTCAACGCGATGATCACGTTCCCGGCGGGCGTCGAGGGCGAGATGGACGGGCTGTCGGACGCGGAGCGCGACCGGTGGCGGCGGATGCAGGACTTCAACGACGGCTACCTGCAGTGCAACTCCAAGCGCCCGCAGACCGTCGGGTACGGCCTGCACGACTCGCCGTCCGGGCAGCTCGCGTGGATCGTGGAGAAGTTCAAGGAGCTGACCGAGCCCGCGGGCGGGCTCCCCGAGGACGCGATCGACCGCGACCGCATCCTGACGACCGTGTCGCTGTACTGGCTGACGGGCACGGCGGCGTCGGCGGCGCAGGTGTACTACGAGGAGATCACCGCCGGCGCGTGGGCGGACGACCCGAGCGGCGGGACGGATGCCCCGGGCGGCGGGGCGGACGACTGGAGCGGCGGGGCGGACGGGGGCTGGGCCCCCGAACGAGGGACGGTGCCGACCGGCGTGCTCGTCTCGGCCCACGACGTGACGGTCCGGCCGTGGGCCGAGCGCGACCACAACATCGTCCGGTGGACCGAGCTCGGGAAGGGCGGGCACTTCCTCGCGATGGAGGAACCGGACGCGCTCGTCGGCGACCTCCGGGCGTTCTTCGCGTCCCTGCGCTGACGGAGGAGAGGACCCGCGGTGTCCGGCGGGCGCGGGTGCCGGACACCGCGGGTCCCCGGTTCGGGGCGGGGGCGTCAGACGATCGCGAGGCCGCCCCGGATGCGGCGGCGCACGTCCCACAGGTAGACGTTGAACGGGAACTCGCGCAGGGGGCGCGGCAGGGCGCGGTTGACGCGGCCGAGGGCGCGCATGAGGCGGTCGAAGCGGGCCTGGTCGCGGGCCGTCCAGCGGTAGCCGAGCTCGTCGCGGAACGGCTGCGGCAGGAAGCCGACCGTCTGGAAGCGGTTGAAGGCGCCGAACAACTGCGGGAAGGGCGCGGGCAGGAACTTCAGTTCCGTCAGGTCGCGCAGGTAGCCGCGGGTGAGGTCGTCCATCTCGATCTCCGCCAGCGAGGCGTCCCAGTACTTCTGGAAGGCGGCGCGGTCGGCCGGCCACATGTCCTCGGTCATCTGCAGGGTCGTGCCGAAGCGGGCGCCGTACCGGTAGAGGGTCTCGCGCTGCTCCTCACCCGGCTCCCCGTACAGGATCCGGTAGATGTCCTCGGTGCCCATGTAGAGGCACGCGGCGACCCAGAGCTGCAGGTCGCGGTCGAAGGCGTTGTACTTGACGGGTTCCCGGGCGTTGACGTGCCGGTGGGAGCGGTCGACCTCGCGGCGCATCGCGGCCCGCTCGTCGTCGGAGCCGAGCATGGCGACGGCGATGTAGCTGAGGGTGGTACGGGCGCGCTTGATCGGGTGCTTGTCGATCCGGCCGCTGTCGACCGTGCTGTTGGCGACACCGTGTCCCACGGGGAGGCGGGCGAGCTGCATGACGACGTTCGCGGCGGCGGCCGCGAGGGCCAGGCCGCTGATGGAGTCGGTGACGACCTCGGGCGGCGCCTGCTCCTGCGTCGCGGTCATACGGGGGCCTCACTTCCCGGGGGGAAACGAAAGTGCGTTGCGCGTACCACTGTGCCTTAGTAAGTGGTCACTTGCAAGCCCCGGGACGCCCGCACGGCGCGGGCGTCCCGGCCGCCCCGCACGTCCCTCAGGCCGGGTCCTCGCCCGCGCGGAGCCGCCCGGCGAACTCCTTCAGCGCGTCCATGACGTGCATGTGCGGGAACGGCCCGTACGACACGCGGGCGGCCCCGGCGGCGGCCAGCTCGCCCAGCGAGGTCCCCGGGAACTGGTTCACGTTGACCGGACCCGGGAGCCCCTCGGCCAGCGCCCGCACCGTCTCGGCGGGCGCCATGATCGGGTAGACGCAGTCGGCGCCCGCCGCCAGGTAGCGGCGGCCCCGCGCGAGCGCGCCGTCGAGCGGGTCCGGGGCCTGCCGGATGAACGTGTCGGCCCGCGCGTTGATGACGAGCGCGTCCCCGGCGGCGGCCCGCACCTCGGCGAGGTACGCGGCCTGCTCCTCCGGGTCCACCAGGTCGTCGCCGCGGCTGTCCTCCAGGTTGCAGCCCGCCGCACCCATCGCCAGCAGCCGCTCCGCCAGCTCGGCGGGCGGCAGCCCGTACCCCGCCTCGGCGTCCACGGTGACCGGCACGTCCGCGGCCCGCACCACCCGTGCGGCCGCGGCGAACATCTCGTCCACCGGCGCGACCTCGCCGTCCGGGTAGCCGAGCATCGCGGCGATCGCGGCGCTGGCCGTGGCGAGCGCCGGGAAGCCCGCCTCCTGGACGACGCGCGCGCTCGCGGCGTCCCACACGTTCGGCAGGACGAGCGGGTCGCCCGGCCGGTGCAGGCCGCGGAGCCGCGCCGCCCCGTCGTTCACCTCGTCGGTCATCAGGTTCTCCCCCTGTTTCACGGGTGACCGTCCATAGGCAGGACGATGCGGCCCCGTCTGCTGTGACATCCGGCCGCGTACCCTCGAAGACGATCATCAGTCTGCACGAGGGAGTGCGCATGCTGCCGTGGTCGGCGGAACTCGCCGGACGCCTGGAGGAACACGTCGTCAGCAGCGAGCTGCTGCGCGGCAACCCGCTGAAGGACCCGCACGAACGCCCGATCCTGGTGTACACGCCGCCCGGGTACGACGACGAGCCCGAACGCCGTTACCCGTCCGTCTACGTGATCACCGGGTTCACCGGGCACGCCGGGATCTGGCGGAACCGGATGCCGTACCGGCAGCCGTTCCCCGAGACGGCCGACGCGGTGTTCGCGCGCGGCGAGGCCCCGCCCGCGATCGTCGTGTTCGTGGACGCGTGGACCGCGCACGGCGGCAGCCAGTTCCTCGACTCCCCCGGCACCGGCCGCTACCACTCGTACATCTGCGACGAGATCGTCCCGTGGGTCGACGCGCGCTACCGGACGCTCGACGCGCCCGCGCACCGCGCGATCAGCGGCAAGTCGAGCGGCGGATACGGCGCGATGGTCACGCCGATGCTGCGGCCCGACCTGTTCGGCGCCCTCGCCACCCACGCGGGAGACGCCCTGTTCGAGTACTGCTACCTCACCGAGTTCCCGAAGTGCGTCCGGCACCTGCGCAAGTACGGCGGCGACATCATGCGCTGGTGGGACGCCTTCAACGGGCGCGTCGCGTTCACCGAGCCCGAGGACATGGAGCTGCTGAACATCCTCGGCATGGCGGTCTGCTACTCCGCCCGCGAGGACGGCACCCCCGAACTGCCGTTCGACCCGGTCACGGGTGTGATCCGGCAGGACGTGTGGGAGCGGTGGCTCGCGTGGGACCCGGTGCGGATGGTCCCCGCCCACGCCGACGCGATGCGCTCGCAGCGGGCGATCTGGATCGACGGCGGCACCCGCGACGAGTGGTACCTCGACGTCGGCGCCGAGGCGTTCCGGGCGGCGCTGCGGGACGCGGGCGTCGCGGACGACGTCGTCCGGTTCGAACTGTTCGACGCCGGGCACGGCGGCATCGACTACCGCTACCCGATGGCCCTCGCCTGGCTCGCCCAGCGCATCGCCCCCTGACCCCCGCCCCGCCGGCCCCTCCACCACCGGACGCCCCCCCGCACGCGCGACCCCGCCGCCCCCGGTCCCGCGTGCGGGACCCGCCCCCGAGCGCGGACGGCCGCGCGTCACGGGCCGGCCTCCCAGGCGCGTACCGCCTGCCCGCGTGGCACAGCCCGCCCCGCGAGCGCAGACCGCCGGGCGTCGCCCGGACCCGGGCGCGGGCACC
>NZ_JBHTJA010000126.1:0-17002 GCF_042675525.1 Actinomadura sediminis | reverse complement strand
GCTGCGTCCCGCAGAACGCCACGGCCAGCGCCACGGGCGTCATGACCGACCCGGCGCGGAGCGCCCCCGCCGCGGCGGCGGGGCCGAGGACGCGGGCGCCGGCGCGGGCGAGCAGGGGGCCGAGGAACGCCGTCGCGACGATCAGCGCGAGGACCAGCCCGCCGACGGACGCGGCCGCCGTCGGCCCGGTCGCGGTGAACGAGAACCCGAGGGCGTTCACGCCGACGAGGAGGAACACCGCGCCCGCGACGACGCGCCAGCGCGGCAGCCCGGCCGGTTCGGCGTCGGCGGCGCCCAGCGCCCGCACCGGGTGGATCCGGGTCGCCCGCAGGGACGCCAGGAACGCGGTGACCGTCCCGGCGAGCATCGCCACCGCGAACGCCGCCAGCGCCGGCAGCGGGCTCAGCGCCGTCCCGAGCCCCTCCGGCACGACGCCTTCGGCGCGCATGGCGGCGAGGATCCCGGAGCCGAGCCCGAGCGACAGCACCCCGCCGATCAGCGCGGCCGGGACCCCGGCCCGCGCCGTCTCGCGCAGCAGGTCCGCGCGGACCTGCCCGGGCGTCGCGCCGACCGCGCGCAGCAGCGCGAGCTCGCGGGTCCGCTCCCGCACCGACAGCACGATCAGCCCGCCGACGACCACCAGCGCCGTCATGACCGCGACGCCGCCGACCGACAGGCCGAGCTCCAGCAGATCGGGCCGGGCGGCCGCCACCGACGGGTCCTCGGCGTCGCCGCGCGCGTCCCCCGTGGCGACGTCCAGGCCGGGGACGGCCGCGCGGAGCGCGTCCACGTCGAGGCCGCCGCCGGCGAGCACCGCGAGGGCGTCCGCCTTGCCGGGGTGCCCGTAGAGGGCGGTGGCCGTCGCGGGCGCGAAGTAGGCCGCGCCGGTGCCGGGCGGCGCGAGGCCCACCACCCGATACGGGCGGGGCGCCGCGTCGATCTGCAGCCGCACGGTCTCGCCGATCTCCGCCCCGGCGTCGCGGCCGAGCACGACCTCGTCCGCCGCGCGCGGCGCCCGTCCCGTCCGCGGCCCGGCGGCGCCGAGCACCGCCGACTCCCAGCCGTGCCCGGTGAGCGCCCGGCCGTCCGCGAGGACCACCGGGAACGACACGTCGGCGACCACCTGCCGGACACCCGGGACCGCCCGCAGCCTCGCGGCGGCCGACAGCGGGACGCGGGCCCGCTCGGCCACCGGCCGGCGCTGCTCGGCGGGCGCCTCACCGAGCCGGTCCACCCGCGTCACGACCTCGCCCGGCCCGGTCACGACGGCCTCCGCGGCCGCGTACCGCTCCACCGGGGCGTGGGCGCGCAGCGCCGACTCGACCAGCACCCCGCAGGCGCCGACGAGGGCGGCGGCGAACAGCAGCGCCGCGAACACCCCGGCGAACGCCCCCTTGTTCGTGCCCGTGGCGTTCACAGCGACTCCCAGCGGGACATGACGGCGGCGACGGTCGGCGACGCCAGCTCGTCCACGATCCGGCCCCGGCTGAGGAACACGACCGAGTCGGCCCACGAGGCCGCCATCGGGTCGTGCGTGACGAGGACGATCGTCTGGCCGGTCGCGTCGGCCGCCTCGCGCAGCAGCCGCAGCACGTCGCGGGACGTCCGCGGGTCCAGCGCCGCCGTCGGCTCGTCGGCGAACACCACCTCCGGGCGGGTGATCAGCGCGCGGGCGATCGCGGCCCGCTGCTGCTGGCCGCCCGACAGCTCCGCGGGGCGGTGCCGCAGCCGGTCCGCGAGGCCCACCCGCCCGACGACCTCCGCCAGCCGCGCCGGGTCGGGCTCGGTCCCGCCGAGCAGCAGCGGCAGCGCGATGTTCTGCTCGACGTCCATCGACGGGACCAGGTTGAACGACTGGAACACGAACCCGATGCGCTCCCGCCGCATCCGCGTCCGCTTCGCCTCCCCGAGCCCGCCGAGGTCGACGCCGCCGACCCGGACGGTTCCGGAGGTGGGGCGGTCGAGGCCGGACGCGCAGTGCAGGAACGTGCTCTTGCCCGACCCGGACGGCCCCATCACCGCCGTGAAGCCGCCGCGCGCGAACGTCCAGGTCACGTCGTCCAGTGCCCGGACGTCGCCATAGGTCTTGCGGACCGACTCCAGGCTCACCGCCACAGCCGTGGACCCGGTGGCGGACCCTGCCGCCGTCCCGGCCGTCATCGCCGTCATGGTCCCCCTCCGCGGAAAGCTCTGTCTCACCTGGTCGAAGCTAGGTTCCGGCGGAGGCCCGCCACATCGGCGCGCGCTACACATTCGACGGTGTAGCCCGCTACACCATGGGACGGGGGCGTGCCCCGGTGCGGCGCGCCGCGCGGTCGCTTACCGTGTGGTCCGAGGTGACATGAACAGGCTACTGAGAAGCGGCGCCGACGGTACCGCGCGGCTCGTCGCCGGCATGCGGACGGCGGTGCCGGCGCTGTGCGCGCTGCCGCCGGCGGTGTTCGTCCTGGTGCTGCTGCCGGTCCTGCTGCCGTGGCTGCCGGACGCCGTCCGGCCGCTGCGCGCGCTCGCCAACGCCGAGCGGCGCCGGGCCGGGGCGCTGCTGGGGATCGAGATCCCCGAGCCGTACCGGCCGCTGCGGGGCACGTCCGCCGAACGGGGGCTCGCCCTGCTGCGCTCCCCGGACACCTGGCGGGACGTCGCCTGGACGGCGGCGCACGGGTTCACCGGCCTGGTCGCGGGCGTCGCCGCGATCGGGCTGTGGCCCGCGATCCCGTTCTCGCTCTCGCTGCCGCTGTGGTGGTGGGCCGCGCCGGAGGGCTCCCAGTCGGCGTTCGTCACGCTCGACTCGTGGCCGAAGGCGCTCACGCTGCCGTTCGTGCAGGCCGCCGTCTACGTGTTCCTGCTGCTGTGGCTCGTCCCCCGGGCGGCGGTCTGGCAGGCGCGGCTCGCCGAGACGCTGCTGCGGCCCACCCGCCGCACGTCCCTCAGCGAGCGGGTCGAGGAGCTGACCGAGACGCGGGCCGGCGCGCTGGAGGCCCACGGCGCCGAGCTGCGCCGGATCGAGCGGGACCTGCACGACGGGACGCAGGCGCAGCTCGTCGCCGCCGCGCTGCGCCTCGGCCTCGCCGACCGCCGCTTCGAGGCCGATCCGGACGCCGCCCGCGCCCTGTTCCTGGAGGCCCGGGAGGGCGTCGAGGACGCCCTCACCCAGCTCCGCTCGGTGGTCCGCGGCATCTACCCGCCCATCCTGTCGGACCGGGGCCTCGGCGGGGCGCTGCGGGCGCTCGCCGGCGGGCATCCGATCCCGATCGAGCTGGACGTCTCGGACGCGGACGTCCGCGCCCCCGCGGCCGTCGAGGCCGCCGCCTACTTCGTCGTCGCCGAGGCCCTCACCAACGTCGCCAAGCACAGCGGCGCGCGGCGCGCCGCCGTCACCGTCCGCCGGGACGGTGACCGGCTCTCGATCGTCGTGCGGGATGATGGGAAGGGCGGCGCCGACCCCTCGCGCGGCACCGGCCTGGCGGGCATCCGGCGCCGGGTCGCCGCGCTCGACGGCGCCGTCCGCGTGCACAGCCCCGACGGAGAAGGGACGACCCTCGACGTGGACCTGCCGTGCGGATCGTGATCGCGGAGGACAACGTCCTGCTGCGGGAGGGCCTGGTCCTGCTGCTGACCTCCGACGGCCACGAGGTCGTCGCCGTCGCCGACAACGGCCCCGACGTGCTGCCCGCCCTGCTCGAGCACCGGCCCGACGCGGCCGTCCTGGACGTCCGGCTGCCGCCGGGCTTCAAGGACGAGGGGCTGCGGGCGGCCGTCGAGGCCCGCCGGAAGCTGCCCGGCCTGCCGCTGCTCGTCCTGTCGCAGTACGTCGAGGAGACCTACGCGGCCGAGCTGCTCGCCGGGGGCGCCGAGGGCGTCGGCTACCTGCTCAAGGACCGGGTGAGCCGCGTCGACGAGTTCCTGGACGCGCTGTCGCGCGTCGCCGCGGGCGGCACGGCCCTCGACCCCGAGGTCGTCTCCCAGCTCATGACCGCCCGGCAGGACCCGCTGTCGGCGCTCACCCCCCGCGAGCGCGAGGTCCTGGGGCTGATGGCGCAGGGCCTCGACAACGCGACCATCGCGGCGAGCCTGGTGATCACCGAGCGGTCGGTCAGCAAGCACATCGGCTCCGTGTTCGCCAAGCTCGGCCTGCCGCCCACCGACAGCGGGCACCGCCGCGTCCTCGCCGTCCTCGCCTACCTGAACGCGTGAGCGGCGGGATCCGCGTGCGCCGCGCCGTCCGGGCGCTGCTGCTGGACGGCGACGCGCTCGTGCTGCTGCGCCGCACCCGCCCGGACCGTCCCGTCTACTGGACGACCCCCGGCGGGAAGATCGAGCCGGGCGACGCCGGCCGCGAGGCCGCGCTCCGCCGCGAACTCGACGAGGAGCTCGGCGCGGTCGCCGGGCCGCTCCGCGAGGTGTTCGGCTGCACCGAATCGGAACCCGGGCTGCGCCGCGTGCAGACCTTCTACGTGTGCCGCCTGCGCACGATGGACCTGTCGCGCCGTCACGGCCCCGAGTTCGACGACCCGTCGAACGGGCGCTACGACGTCGACCGAGTCCCGTGCACGGCCGCCGCGCTCGCGTCCATCGCGCTCATCCCCGAGCCCCTGGCCGCCTACCTCGCCGAGCACGCGGAGGACCTCCCGGCGCTCGCTCCCTGACCGCCATCTCGGGCCTTGTCACAGGCACCGGCATATGTCACGTTTGCCTGGCCTAAGTGATCAAGGAGCCCCCGATGTCACGTACAGGTCCCCGCGCCGCGGCCGCCGCCCTGCCCGCCGCCGCCCTGCCCGCCGCCGCCCTGCTCGCGGCCACCCTGCTCGCGGCCACCCTGCTCGCGCCCCTCCCCGCGTCCGCCGGCGCCCGCGACGGGATGTCGGCCACCATCCGCTACACCGAGTACGGCATCCCGCACGTCGTCGCCGACGACTACGCGGGCCTCGGCTACGGGACCGGCTACGCCGCTGCGAAGGACAACCTCTGCCTGCTCGCCCAGGGCGTCGTCACCCTGAGCGGCGAGCGTTCCAAGTACTTCGGCCCCGGCGCGGCGCCCGACGGCTCACTGTCGTCGGCGTCCACGAACCTCGCCAGCGACGTCTTCTTCACCGGCGTCAACCGCAGCGGCGTCGTCGAGAGGCTCGCCGCGCGGCCCGCACCGCACGGGCCGTCCGAGGAGATCCGCGCCCTCAGCCGGGGCTGGGCCGCCGGGTACAACCGCCGCCTGCGCGAAGGAAAGATCACCGATCCGGCCTGCAAGGGCGCCGCCTGGCTGCGGCCGATCACGGAGAAGGACGTCTACCGGCGCGCCTACGCCCTCGCGATGCTCGGCGGCTCCGGCATGGTCACCGACGGGATCGTGAACGCCGCGCCGCCCGGCCGCGACGCCCCGAAGGCGGCGACGCCGGCCCGCCCGGAGGTCGAGGCGGCCGTCCGGAACCTCATGGCCGGAACCGGGATGGGCAGCAACGCCGTCGCCGCGGGCTCCGGCGCCACCGCCACCGGGCGCGGCCTGCTGCTCGGCAACCCCCACTACCCGTGGCAGGGCGGGCGCCGCTTCTGGCAGGTGCAGCAGACCATCCCCGGCGAGCTGAACGTCAGCGGCGCCGGCCTCCTCGGCTCCACCACGGTGAACATCGGGCACAACGCCGCCTTCGCATGGAGCCACACCGTCGCGACCGGCGTCCCGTTCACGCTCACCGAACTCCGGCTCGTCCCCGGCGACCCCACCTCGTACTTCGTCGACGGCCGGATCGAGAAGATGACGAAGCGCCGCGTGACCGTCCAGGTGAAGCAGCCGGACGGTGCGGTGAAGCCGGTCACCCGCACGCAGTGGAGCACCCGCTACGGCCCGGTCGTCACGTCCGTGTTGTCCCTCGACCTGCCCTGGACCGGCTGGAACGCCTACGCGATCACCGACCCCAACGCGCGGAACCTGCGGCTGCTGAACACCTCGCTCGCCCTCGGGAAGGCCCGCACGACCGGCGAGGCGGTCACGGCGCTCAAGAGCACCCAGGGGCTCCCGTGGGTGAACACCATCGCCGCCGACTCCCGCGGCGAGGCCCTCTACGCGCAGATCCAGGTGCTGCCCAACGTCACCGACGACTTCGCGGACCGGTGCAACACCGTTCTCGGTCGCCTCATGTACCGGATGGGCGGAGTCGCGGTCCTGGACGGGACCCGGTCCGGCTGCGCGCCCGGCGCGGCCCCCGGAACCCTGCAGCCCGGCATCCTGAACCCCGATCGGTACCCCGTCCTCACCCGTTCCGACTACGTCACGAACTCCAACGACAGCCACTGGCTGTCGAACCCGGAGAAGCCCCTCACCGGCTATCCGCGGATCGTCGGCGACGAGGAGAGCGAACGCAGCCTCCGCACCCGCAGCGGCCTCGTCGCCGTCCGGGACCGGCTCGACGAGGGCAGGTTCGCGCGCGCCGACATGCAGGACCTCGTCTTCGCGAACCGTGTCCACGCGGGCGAGCTGGCCGTCGGCGGCACCGTGGAGATGTGCCGCGACATGCGTCTCGGCGAACCCTGCGACGTCCTCGCGGAATGGGACGTGAAGGCCGACGTGGACAGCCGCGGCGCCCTCCTCTTCGACCGCTACTGGCGCAAGGCCGCCGCCGCGTGGGACCTGTGGAAGACCCCGTTCGACGTCTCCGACCCGGTCCGCACCCCCCGCGGTTTCAACACCGGCTCGTGGGCGGCCCGCAAGGCGCTGGTCGACGCGGTGCGCGAGCTCAGGTCGTCCGGCATCCCGCTGGACGCGCCGCTCGGCGACCACCAGCACGTCACCCGCAACGGCGAACGCGTCCCCATCGGCGGCGGCACCGAGGCGCTCGGGCTCCTGAACAAGATCGAGGCGGTCTGGACGCCGGGCGAGGGCTACACCGAGGTCCGGCACGGCTCGAGCTACGTGCAGGTCGTCTCGTTCGACGGCGACCGCTGCCCCGACACCCGCACGCTCCTCACCTACTCGCAGTCGGCCGACCCCACGTCCCCCCACTACGCCGACCAGACGAAGCTGTTCTCCGAGAAGAAGTGGGTGACCGGACGCTTCTGCGCCGGTGAGATCGAGTCCGCCCCGAACCTGCGGACGATCGAACTCGACTGACCGCCCCGGCCCCGCCGGCGACGGCCGGCGGGGCCGCACCGCGTCCGGGGGCGGAGGACGGCCGCGTCCGCGAGTGGCGGCCCGTCAGCGCGGGATGGGACGGTAACGGAACCGGTCGCCGTCCGTCGCGACACGTCCCCATCCGAAGTGCGCCGGCATGAGGACGGCGTCGTGCTCGGCGACCCAGCCGAGGACTTCGCGCCGCACCCGGGCCGACGCCGCGGGGTCCACGCAGAACCGCGAGCAGACCGCCGGGCCGGCGAACTGGCGCGGGTGATGGATCAGGTCGCCCGACAGGACGGCGGTGTCCCGCGTCCCGCGCACGACCACGATCGACGACCCGGGGGTGTGCCCGGGGACGGCCCGCACCTCGACGCGCCCGCCGAGCCGGTGCCCGTCGTCCACCGCGTCCAGCCGTCCGTGGGGGATCAGGGGCGCGACACTGTCCGCGTACGAGCCGTACAGGAACCCGGGATCGCGGGCGGTTCCCTCGGCCGCCCAGCGCAGGTCGGGGGCGAGCGCCAGGTGGCGCGCCCGGGGGAAGACGGGCGCCCACGCCTCGCCGTCCCACCGGGTGCACCAGCCGACGTGATCGGCGTGCAGGTGGGTGAGGTGCACGGCGCCGACGTCCGCGGGGGAGAGCCCGGCCCGCGCGAGCGCCCGGGGCAGCGCGTCCGTGGACCGCCGGTTCCAGCCGGGCCGCGCCCGGGCCTTGCCGTCGCCCACGCCCGCGTCGACGAGCACGTTCTCGACGCCGTCCGCGATCAGGTAGCCGCCGAAGGCCAGGTCGAGGTCGGTGCCCGCGCCGTCCCGGTCGCCGGGCAGCAGGTCGGCGGCGGCGAACGACATGCTGGCGATGTCCTCCAGCCATGTCACCGTGACACCGCCGAGGTCCAGGGTCGGCGGCGCGGCCGTCTCCATGCGCCCGGCTCCTTCGCTCGCGATCGTGCGTCCGCGGACGCGGGTCACCGGAACCCTAGGCAGAACGGTTGCCCGCCGCTAATAGCGCTTCTCCCGCCACCTATGCACGGACGGATATAGCGGGCCTCTCTCTGCGTTCTGCGGAGACGGCGCGCGCCCGCGGTCAGGAGAAGATCGCGTGCACCTGGTCGACGGCCTCCGGGCCGTAGCCGACGGTGCCCACGGGAACGGCGCCGTCGATCGCCTCGATCACCCGGCCCGCCCAGACGGGGCCGAATCCGCCGCACAGCTCGATAAGCTGGACGCCCTCGTCGACCAGCCGCTCGGCGACGCCGACGACCTCGTCCGGTCCGTCGATCCCGACGAGGATCGTCCGGCACGCGCCGGTGTCCACGACGGTGAAGTCGCCGCCCGGGGCGCTGCCGGTCGCCGTGTAGACGAAGCCCCAGTGCGTGAGGGCCATGTGATCCTCCCCGTGATCGGTGCCGGCCTCCATTCGATCATGAAGCGCGGCGGGCCGTCCGGCCCCGGGACGGGGACATCGGTCACATAGCCGGGCGGTGATAGCGGGGGAGACGAACGGTATTTGATCGGCGTCCCCGGCGCGCGGCAGGGTGGGGGCGTGGACGATCTCAACGACTGGCCGGACCGGGAACTGGACGACGAGGCGCTCGACGTCGCCTACAACGTGCGGCGGAAGGCGGGGCCGGAGCTGTTCGAGCGGCACATGGCCCGTTACCTCGCGATGTCGGACGACGCGGTGGCGGGGCTGCCGGGGCGCCGGGGGATCGTCTACGACGAGGCGAGCGGCGAGCGGCTGGACGTGTGGGGCGTCGAGAACGGGACGCCGCGTCCGGTGTTCGTGTTCCTGCACGGCGGCTACTGGATGGCGCTGTCGCGGCGCGAGTCGTCGTTCATGGCGCGGATGCTGCACGAGAACGGCGTCGCGACGGTGGTGCCCGACTACACGCTGGCGCCCGCGGCCACCCTCGAGGAGATCGTCCGGCAGGTGCGGGAGTCCGTCGCGTGGGTGTACCGGCACGGGCGCGAGCACGGGCTCGACCCCGGGCGGATCGTGGTCGGCGGCAGTTCGGCCGGCGGCCACCTGACGGGGATGACGATGGTGGACGGGTGGCAGGGGGAGTTCGGCCTGCCGGGGAACGTCGTGAAGGCGGCGATGCCGTTCAGCGGGCTGTTCGACATCCGCCCGATCACCCGCGTCTACGTGAACGAGTTCGTGAAACTGGACGTGCCGCGGGCGGCGGCGCTCAGCCCCGGGCTGCTGCCGCGGGGCGGGTGCCCCGCGGTGGTCGCGGCGGCCGAGCACGACGGCGACGGGTTCCTGCGGCAGACGCGCCGGTTCGCGCGGCACTGGGGCGTCGAGCCGCTGATCGTCCCGGGCCGCGACCACTTCGACGTCGTGCTCGATCTGGGCGACGCGGGCACCGAGGCGAGCCGCCGGCTGCTGGGCCTGTTCGCGGCCGTCAGCGGGTGATCGCGGCGGCCTCGCGGCGCAGGTGGTCGAGCATCAGCCGGGCCGACGGGGTCGGGGCGCGGTGCGCGGGGAGGGTCACGCCGACCTGGCGGCGCACGGTCTCCAGCGGGACGGGCAGCGGTGCGAGATCGGCGTCGGTGCGGGCCACGAGCTCGGGCAGTGCCGCGATCATGTCGGTGTCGCGGACGAGCGTGCGCACGGTGAGCACCGAGGTGCATTCGACGAGGTTCGCGGGGGGTTCGAGCCCCTCGGCGCGGAAGACCTGCTCGAGCTCGCGGCGGAGGGCGGTCTGCTCGAGAGGGAGCACCCACGGATAGCCGAGCAGGTCCGCGAGGGACAGGCCGGGACGCTCGCGGGCCGGGTGGTCGCGCCGTGCGACGAGCCGGACGGGTTCGCCGTACAGGGTGATCTGGCGGAGGGCCGGTTGCTCCCCGATGGGGTTGAGGCGGCCGAGGATCAGGTCGATCTCGCCGTCGAGCAGGCGCGGGACCTGCGCGTCGAACGTGGCCTCCTGGACGATCACGGTGATGCCGGGGCGGGCCGCCTTGAGCGCGGCGATCGCGCGGGGCAGCAGGACGTTCGAGCCCGCCAGGAGCGTGCCGATCGTGACGGTGCCGACCTCTCCGTCGGCGAGGCCGCTGATCCGCTCCCCGGCGCGGCGCAGTTCGGCGAGGACGGCGCGGGCGTGCTCGATGAACGCGTCCCCGAACAGGGTGGGCGTGACGCCGCGCGGGCCGCGGGTGAACAGGTCGACGCCGAGGATGTTCTCGACCTCGCGCAGGCTCCGGGTCACCGCGGGCTGCGCGAGGCGCAGGTGCTCGGCGGCGCGCAGGACGCTGCCGTGCTCGGCGATGGCGACGACGAGCACCAGGTGCCGCAGCTTGAGACGTCCGTTGAGCAGGTCGATGGCGCGCATGCCCACTTAGTATCACAACTCCGGTATGCCTTCGCGGACGATTGGTATTTGCACGGCATAGCTGAGTGGGCGCAGGATCGGGGTGTCCGG
Organism: Actinomadura sediminis; assembly: GCF_042675525.1. Taxonomy (NCBI): domain Bacteria; kingdom Bacillati; phylum Actinomycetota; class Actinomycetes; order Streptosporangiales; family Thermomonosporaceae; genus Actinomadura; species Actinomadura sediminis. Next base: position 6,484 of record NZ_JBHTJA010000126.1, on the reverse strand, counting down.
GTGATCGCATGGGAGGAAGCGGATGAAGGCTGAGCACTATGTCGGCGGGGTGTTCCGTTCGGACGGCCCGGCCTTCCCCCTGATCGCCCCCGCGGACGGGTCCGAGCTGGGCTCGGTGCCCGAGGCGCCGCGCGAGGTCGTGGACGACGCCGTCGCCGCCGCCCGCGAGGCGCTGCGGGGCGCCTGGGGGACGGCTTCCGCCGAGGAGCGCGCGGCGGCCCTGCGGCGGATCGCCGACGGGATCGGGGCGCGGTTCGACGAGTTCGTCGACGCGGAGGTCGCCGACACCGGCAAGCCACGCGAACTGGCCGCGACCGTGGACATCCCGAGGGCGGTCGGCAACTTCCGCGCGTACGCGGACCTGCTGTACGGGCGCCCAGAGCGGGCGTACACGACGCAGATCCCCGGGTGGAGCACCGGGACGGGCCGGGCGCTCAACTACACGGTCCGGCGCCCGCTCGGCGTCGTGGCGATCATCTCCCCGTGGAACCTGCCGCTCCTCCTGCTGACGTGGAAGGTCGCCCCCGCGCTCGCGGCCGGGAACGCCGTCGTGGCCAAGCCGTCCGAGGAGACGCCGTCCACCGCGACGCTGCTCGCCCGGGTGATCGACGACGCCGGGCTGCCGGCGGGCGCGTTCAACCTGGTGCACGGGCACGGCACGGACGCGGCGGGCGCGTTCCTGACCGGCCATCCGGACGTGGACGCCATCGCGTTCACCGGCGAGTCCGCGACGGGCTCGGCGATCATGCGCAACGCGGCCGACCACGTGACGCCCGTGTCGTTCGAGCTGGGCGGCAAGAACCCCGCGCTCGTCTTCGCCGACGCCGACCTCGACGCCGCCGTGGACGGCACCGTCCGCTCGTCCTTCACGCACTCCGGGCAGATCTGCCTGTGCACCGAGCGGGTCTACGTGGAGCGGCCGATCTTCGACGAGTTCGTGGAGCGGCTCGGGGAACGGGCGCGGGCCCTCGACGGGTACGGGCCGATGATCTCCGCCGAGCACCGCGACAAGGTGCTGGGCCACTACCGGCTGGCGCGCGACGAGGGCGCGACGGTGGTCGCCGGGGGAGGGGCGTCGACGTTCGGGGACGCGCGCGACGGCGGCTTCTACGTCGAGCCGACCGTGCTCACCGGCCTGCCCGAGACCGCCCGGGCCGTCCGGGAGGAGATCTTCGGGCCCGTCTGCCACGTCGCGCCGTTCGACACCGAGGACGAGGCGGTGCGGCTCGCCAACGACAGCCCGTACGGCCTGGCCTCGACGGTCTGGACGCGCGACCTGTCGCGGGCGCACCGGGTGGCGCCGCGCATCGAGACGGGCATCGTCTGGGTGAACTGCTGGAACCTGCGCGACCTCCGCACGCCGTTCGGCGGCGTGAAGGCGTCCGGGATCGGGCGCGAGGGGGGAGAGTACTCCCTGGACTTCTTCTCCGAGCCCGTCAACGTGTGCATCCAGATCTGAGAGCGAGACCAGTGACACAGAACATCGACGCCGCCGCCGAGCGGCTCGCGGGGGCCCGCGCGACAGGGACGCCGTGCGCGCCCGTCCGCGACCTCATCGGGACGGTCGACGAGGCCTACGCCGTGCAGGAACGCCTCACCGAGCGGCGCCTCGCCGGCGGGCACCGCCTCGTCGGCCGCAAGATCGGCCTGACGTCGCGCGCCGTGCAGGAGCAGTTCGGCGTCGGCACGCCCGACTTCGGGATGCTGTTCGCCGACATGGCCGTCCCGGACGGCGAGGAGATCCCGGCGGGGGCGGTGCTCCAGCCGCGCGCGGAGGCCGAGGTCGCGCTCGTCCTGGCGGACGACCTGACGCACGAGCGGCACACGGTCGCCGACGTGATCCGCGCGACCGCGTTCGCGCTGCCCGCGATCGAGGTCGTGGGCAGCCGCGTCCGCGACTGGGACATCACGCTGCCCGACACGATCGCCGACAACGCCTCGGCTGGCATGTACGTGCTGGGCAACCGGCCGGTGCGGCTCGGCGACGTCGACCTGCGGCTGTGCGGGATGGTGCTGGAACGGCGGGGCGAGCAGCTCTCCACCGGGACGGGCGCGGCCTGCCTCGGGCATCCGCTGAACGCCGCGCTGTGGCTCGCCGACACGATGGTCCGCGTCGGCCGCCCGCTGCGGGCGGGCGACACCGTGCTGACGGGCGCGCTCGGGCCGGTGGTCCCCGCCGCGCCCGGCGACGTGTTCGAGGCCCGCGTGGACGGGCTCGGCGACGTCCGCGTCGCCTTCGGGCCCGCCGCCGGGGACGACACCGCGAAGGAGGACGGCCGATGAGCGCCGACGTGCACGGGCTCGCGACGACGCTGGAGGGGGCCGTCCGGGACCGCCGGGCGATCCCGAAGCTCACCGACGGCGCCGACCTGGACGTGGCGTCCGCGTACGCCGTGCAGCGCGAGGTGATCGAGCGGCGCACCCGGCGCGGGGAGCGGCTCGCGGGCGTGAAGATGGGCTTCACCAGCCGCGCGAAGATGGTCCAGATGGGCGTGGACGACGTCATCTGGGGGCTGCTGACCGACGCGATGCACGCCGAGTCGTCCGTGGACGTCTCGGAGCTGATCCACCCGCGCGTCGAACCGGAGATCGTGTACCTGATCGGGCGCGAGGTGCGCTCGGTCGCCGAGGCCGAGTCGTGCGTCGCGGGCGTCGCCGTCGGATACGAGGTGCTCGACTCCCGCTACGAGGACTTCAAGTTCACGCTTCCGGACGTCATCGCGGACAACGCGTCCGCGGCCCGGTTCGGGTTCGGGGGCTGGCACGCGCCCCGGGACCTGTCGAACGCCGGGCTGCTCATGGAGATCGACGGGCGCCCCGTGCAGACCGGTTCGTCCGCCGCGATCCTCGGCGACCCCGCCCGGTCGCTGCGGGCCGCGGCGCGGCTCGCGCTCAGCGCGGGCATGCGGCTCGAACCCGGGTGGGTCGTGCTCGCGGGCGCAGCGACGGCCGCGGTCCCGCTGCCCGCGGGCGCGCACGTCCGCATCACCGGGGCCGGGCTCGGAAGCGTGGAGGTGACGACCTGATGGCCGCGGCGAACGGCGACGCGATCATGGTCGAGGGCAAGGCGAAGCCGCGCGGCCGGTTCCCGCACGTCAAGCGGGCCGGCGACCTGGTGTTCGTGTCCGGGACGAGCTCGCGGCGACCCGACGGGACGTTCGCGGGCGCGTCCGCAGACCCGATGGGCGTCACCGACCTCGACATCCGCGCGCAGACCCGCGCCGTCATCGAGAACGTCCGGGACCTGCTGGAGGCCGCCGGGGGCGGGCTGGCCGACGTCGTCAACGTCACCACGTACCTGGTGAACATGAACGACTTCGGCGGCTACAACGAGGTCTACGGCGAGTACTTCGACGAGACCGGGCCCGCCCGCACCACCGTCGCCGTCCACCAGCTCCCGCACCCGCACCTGCTCATCGAGATCTCGTGCGTCGCGCACATCCCTGCGACCGGCGAGGAGGCCGGAACATGACCCTTCCGCAGCTGACCTTCGGGCACCCGTTCAACTTCGAGCGGTGGATCGACGAGCACCGCGACCTGCTCAAGCCGCCGGTCGGCAACGTGCAGGTGTTCGACGACGCGGGCCTGATCGTCATGGTCGTCGGCGGCCCCAACCAGCGGACCGACTTCCACGACGACCCCACCGAGGAGTTCTTCTACCAGCTCAAGGGCAACATGGTCCTGCGCGTGATGGAGGAGGAGGGACGCCCGCCCGTCGACGTGCAGATCAACGAGGGCGACGTGTTCCTGCTGCCGCCGCACGTCCGGCACTCCCCGCAGCGCCCCGAGCCCGGCTCGATCGGCCTCGTCGTGGAGATCCCCCGCCCGGAGGGGCGGCGGGAGGCGTTCGAGTGGTACTGCACCGAGTGCCACCGCCTCGTGCACCGCGTCGAGCTGCAGGTCCGCTCGATCGTCGACGACCTGCCGCCCGCGTTCGACCGTTTCCTCGGCGGCGACCGGACGTGCCCGCACTGCGGCGCCGTCCACCCGGGCAAGGTGTGGCCCGCGTCCATGATCCCGACCACGGCGCCCCGCGCCTGACGGCGCTCACCGCAGCGCCCACCCGACAGCTCCCGGAGGCTCCGTGACAGTCATCGACGTCCACGCGCACGTCTTCCCCCGCCTCGGCCGCGCGGACGGCCGCGTCCTCACCGACGAGGGCGAGCCGTGGCTGCGCGTCCACGGCGACGGCACCGGCATGATGATGAGCGGCCCCGCCGAGTACCGGCCCGTCGAGGAGGGCCTGTGGGACCCGGCGCGCCGGCTCGCCGACATGGACGCCGCCGGCGTCGACGTGCAGGCCGTGTCGTCCACCCCGCTGATGTTCGGGTACGGGGCCGACCCGGCCCGCGCCGCCGACTGGTGCGACCTCGTCAACGAGCGCATCCTGGAGTACTGCGCCGCCGACCCGGGGCGGCTGCTGCCGCTGTGCCAGGTCCCGCTGCAGCACGCGGGGCTGGCGTGCGAGGTCGCGACGCGCGCGGCCGCCGCGGGGCACCGCGGCGTCCACATCGGCAACCACGTCGGCGACCGCAACATGGACGACCCCGGCATCGTGGAGTTCCTCGCGCACTGCGCGGACCTCGGCCTGCCGGTCCTCGCCCACCCGTGGGACATGCTGGGCGCCGACCGGATGCGCGGCCACATGCTGCCGTGGCTGTCGGGCATGCCCGCCGAGACGCAGCTCAGCATCCTCGGGCTGATGCTGTCCGGCGCGTTCGAGCGGATCCCCGAGTCGCTGCGGCTGTGCTTCTGCCACGGCGGCGGCAGCTTCGCGTTCCTGCTGGGCCGCGCCGACAACGCGTGGCGGCGCCGCGACATCGTCCGCGCCGACTCGCCGCGCCCCCCGTCGGAGTACACCGACCGGTTCCACGTCGACTCCGCCGTGTTCGACCCCCGCGCGCTCCGGCTCCTCGTGGACGTCATGGGCGTCGACCGGGTCATGCTCGGCACCGACTACCCCTTCCCGCTCGGCGAGCAGGACCCCGGCGCGACGATCAGGGCCTGCCCCGGCCTCGACGACGCCGACCGCGCCCGGCTCCTCGGCGGCAACGCGGCGGACTTCTTCGCCCCCGCGCCCGCCGCCGCGGCGCCCGCCGCCGCGCCCGCCCTCGCCGAGGAGGGCGCCGCGTGAGCACCGCCGAGACCGAGGCCCGGCGCCTGGACGACACCGACCCGCTGCCCGCGCTCCGCGGCGAGTTCCTCGTGCCGCCCGCCCCCGGCGGCCGGTACGCGGAGGCGGCGTACTTCGCGGGCAACTCCCTCGGCCTCCAGCCGAAGGCCGTCGCGGGACGGCTCCGCGAGGAACTGGACGACTGGGCGCGGCTCGCCGTCGAGGGGCACACCCGGGCGCGCCGGCCCTGGGTCGACTACCACGAGCTGCTGCGCGAGCCCGCGGCCCGGCTCGTCGGCGCCCGCCCGCACGAGGTCGTCGCGATGAACTCGCTGACGGTGAACCTGCACCTGATGATGGCGAGCTTCTACCGGCCGTCCGGGCGCCGCACCCGCATCGTCATCGAGGACACCGCGTTCCCGTCCGACTCCTACGCCGTCGCGAGCCAGGCCGTCCACCACGGGCTCGACCCGGCGGGGACGGTCGTCCGGCTGAAGCCCCGCGACGGCGAGGAGCACCTGCGCACCGAGGACGTCCTCGCGTTCCTCGAACGCGAGGGGGACACGGTCGCGCTCGTCCTGCTCGGCGGCGTCAACTACCTCACCGGGCAGCTCATGGACATGCCCGCGATCACCAAGGCGGGCCGGGCGGCGGGCGCGGTCGTCGGCTGGGACCTCGCGCACGCCGCCGGGAACGTCCCGCTGCGGCTGCACGACTGGGACGTCGACTTCGCCGCCTGGTGCACCTACAAGTACCTGAACGCCGGCCCGGGGGCGGTCGCGGGCTGCTTCGTCCACGAACGGCACGTGCGGGACGCGTCGGTGCCGAAGCTGTCGGGATGGTGGGGCACCGAACCGTCCGTCCGGTTCCGGATGGACCCCGACATCGCCCCGCCCGCGTCCGCCGACGCGTGGCAGCTGTCGAACCCGCCGATCCTCGCGCTCGCGCCCGTCCTGGCGTCCCTGGAGATCTTCGACCGGGTCGGGATGGACGCGCTGCGCGCCAGGAGCGAACGGCTCACCGGCTACCTCGCGGCGCGCCTGGCGTCCGTCGGCGGGGTGCGGGTGATCACGCCGGCCGATCCGGCGGCGCGCGGGTGCCAGCTGTCGCTGCGGGTCGCGGACGCGGGCGGGCTCGTGCGGCGGCTCGCCGAGTCCCACGGCGTCGTCGCGGACGCGCGCGAACCGGACGTCGTCCGGCTCGCGCCCGTCCCGCTGTACTGCACCTTCCACGACTGCCACCGCGCGGCCGAGGCCTTCGCCGACCTCGCCTAGCGGGGCGCGGGCCCGCCGGTCGCGGCGGGTTCGGGCGCGGCCGCCGCCGCGGGCCCGCCGCGACCGTCCCGGCCGGCGGTCGCCAGGCGCCCGGCGG
>NZ_JBHTJA010000125.1:0-17015 GCF_042675525.1 Actinomadura sediminis | reverse complement strand
TGGGCGGCGGTGCGGGCGGCGGCGACGGGAACGCCGGCGGCGCCGAGGGCGATCCGGGCGCCCCGGCGGCCGCCGCCGCGGATCCGCGGTCGGTCGCGCTCGTCATCGCGCTGGTGGCGGTCGCGACGCAGCTCGCCGCCCCCGTGCAGAACCTCGTCAGCCGCCGCATCGAGGCGCGGGCGGACGTCCACGCCCTCGACCTCACCCGGGACCCGGGGACGTTCGTGTCGATGCAGCACGAGCTGTCCGTGCGCAACATCTCCGACCTGAGCCCGAACCCCGTCGAGCGGTTCCTGTGGATGACGCATCCGGCGGGACCCGAGCGGATCGCGACGGCGCGCGACTGGGCGCGCCTGCACGGCGTCCGGGTCCCGCCGCGGCGCTCCGGCGGCTGACCCGGGTCAGCTTCCGGCGGGCTGCCCGGCGGGCTCGTCGGCCTGCGCCGACAGGGTCGCCGGGTCGGCGTTCGGGCCGACCTTCACGGACCGCTTCAGCGCGCTGCCCTGCACCCACTTCTTCCAGTCCATCTGCCAGTAGCTCCACCCGTTGTAGGGCTCCAGCTCCCGGTCGGTGCCCGTCACGATGATCGGGTCGCCGCGCATCGTCATCTCGTAGAACCACTCGGCGTTGGACGGGCTCACGTTGATGCAGCCGTGGCTGACGTTCGCGTTCCCCTGGCTGCCGACGGACCAGGGCGCGCTGTGGACGTACTCGCCGCTGTCGGAGATCCGCACGGCGTCGTCCACGACGAGGCTGTACCCGCCCGCGCTGCCCGGGGCGATCCCCATCCACGAGGACGTCATCGTGACGGGGTCGTCCTTCTGCATCGCGAGGTGGACGCCGTTGGTGGTGGTGAACCGGCGCTCCGTCCCGTCGCCCATGCTGGTCGGAACCGTGCGCACCTTCTTGCCGTTGACCTTCACGACCATCTTGTGGGAGTCCTCGTCGGCGGTGCTGATCTGGGAGTCCCCGACGGTGAAGGCGATGCTCTGGTTCTTGCCGCCGTACACGCCCTTGCTCGTGCTGACGCCGGCCAGGTGCGCCTGGAACGTCACCTTGGTGTGCGCGGGCCAGTACTCCTTCGTGCGGAAGACGACCTGCTGGTCGTCGACCCAGTGCCAGGCGCCCTCGGCGGGCTTGTTCGCGCGCACCGCCAGCGCCCGCTCGACCTCGGCCTTGTCCTCGACCGGCTCCTCGAAGTTCATGACGATCGGGATGCCGACGCCGACGGTCTCCCCGTCGGCCGGCGCCTCGAGCGTCATCGGGTTCGTCTTCTCCGCCTCGGCGGTGGTGAACGCGCTGCGGACCGTCCGGCTCCGCCCGTCCTCGCCCAGCGCCGTGGCGCTGACCGTGTACTTCTGCCCGGGCGTGAGCGCCCAGCGGGACCGCCACGCCGTCCCGTCCTCGGTCAGGCCGCCCTCGACGGCCGTCCCGCCGCTCGACACCGTCACGGCCGCGATCGTGCCGCGCTCCGCCCGGACGGCGATCGGGACGTCCGGCGCCACCGTCCCGCCCTGGCGCGGCGACACCGTGAGCTCGACGGAGCGCGCCGTCGTCCCGTCCTGGGCCGTGCATCCCGCGGCCGCCGCCGCGCCGACGCCGACGAGCAGCGCCACGGCCCGCCGTCCCCGGTCCCTCGGTCCTGAGCAACGAAACCGCACTGTGGACCCCCCGGTCGTCCCCTGGGCGCCCATTTCGTCCGCTCCGGCCCGGTCGCTGGAGCGACGCCCAGTATGTGAAAGGGCCGGTACCCGGGAAATTCCGGATACCGGCCCTTCATGGGCGGTTTTTACCGATCAGTGGGCGAAATGACCCCGGTAGTACTCGAAGACCATGCCGATCACCGACATCAGGATGGCGACGCTCCCGATGATCACGAGCCACCAGCCGAACACCAGGCCCAGCGTGATCGCGGCGGCCGACAGGCCGACGTACAGGGGCCACCAGCTGTGCGGGCTGAAGAAGCCCAGCTCGCCGGCGGCGTCCGCGATCTCGCCCTCCGGGTCGTCCTCGTAGAGCGGGCCCGCGTTGGCCCGCTCGAGGCGCCGCACCGTGAAGTGGATATAGAAGCCGATCAGGCCGGCGAGGCCGATCGACAGCGCGAGCGCGGTCGTCCCCGTCCAGTCCTTCGACCAGTACCAGTACACGATGTCCGTGATGAGGAAGAAGACGGCGCAGCCGTAGAACATGAACGCCTGAACGCGCATCGGTCAGTCTCCCTTCGACACGGCCGAGCCGCCGGACGCGCCCGCCAGTTCGCCCTTCGCGCCCACGTGCGGGTGGTGCAGGTCGAACGCCGGCCGCTCGGAGCGGATCTTCGGGATCGAGTTGAAGTTGTGCCGCGGCGGCGGGCACGACGTCGCCCACTCCAGGGACGCCCCGTAGCCCCACGGGTCGTCCACCTCGACGCGCTTGCCCTTCTTCCACGTGATGTAGATGTTGTAGAAGAACGGGATCATCGAGGCGCCGAGGACGAACGAGAAGATCGTCGAGACCACGTTCAGGCCCTCGAACTCGGCCGCGTAGTCGGCGTACCGGCGCGGCATGCCCGCGGCGCCCAGCCAGTGCTGGACCAGGAAGGTGCCGTGGAAGCCGATGAACAGCAGCCAGAAGTGCACCTTGCCGAGACGGTCGTTCAGCATCTTGCCGGTCCACTTCGGCCACCAGAAGTAGAAGCCCGCGAACATCGCGAACACCACGGTGCCGAACACGACGTAGTGGAAGTGCGCCACCACGAAGTAGGAGTCGGACAGCTGGAAGTCCATCGGCGGAGACGCGAGGATGACGCCGGTCAGGCCGCCGAACAGGAACGTGACGAGGAAGCCGAGAGACCAGAGCATCGGTGACTCGAACGTCAGCTGGCCTCTCCATATCGTCCCGATCCAGTTGAAGAACTTCACGCCCGTCGGTACGGCGATGAGGAACGTCATGAAGGAGAAGAACGGCAGGAGCACCTGGCCGGTCACGTACATGTGGTGCGCCCAGACCGTGACGGACAGGCCCGCGATGCTGATGGTGGCGAACACCAGGCCGACATAGCCGAAGACCGGCTTGCGGCTGAACACCGGGAGGATCTCCGTCACGATTCCGAAGAAGGGCAAGGCGATGATGTACACCTCTGGATGCCCGAAGAACCAGAAGAGGTGCTGCCACAGCAGCGCACCGCCGTGCGACGCGTCGAAGACGTGCGCGCCGAACTTCCGGTCGGCCTCCAGGGCGAGCAGCGCGGCGGCCAGCACCGGGAACGCGAGCAGGACCAGGATGGAGGTCAGCAGGACGTTCCAGGTGAAGATCGGCATCCGGAACATCGTCATGCCCGGCGCCCGCATGCACAGGATCGTGGTGATGAAGTTGACGGCGCCCATGATGGTGCCGAAACCCGACATCGCGAGGCCCAGCACCCACATGTCACCGCCGATGCCCGGCGAGCGGACCGCGTTCGACAGCGGGGCGTAGGCGAACCAGCCGAAGCTCGCGGCGCCGTTCGGGGTCAGGAACCCCGCGAGGACGATCAGGCTGCCGAACAGGAACAGCCAGTACGCCAGCATGTTCATGCGCGGGAACGCGACGTCCGGCGCGCCGATCTGCAGCGGCATCACGACGTTGGCGAAGCCGGCGAACAGCGGCGTCGCGAACATCAGCAGCATGATCGTGCCGTGCATGGTGAACAGCTGGTTGAACTGCTCGTTGCTGACGACCTGGAGCCCCGGCTGGTACAGCTCGGCGCGCATGACCAGGGCGAGCACGCCGCCGATCAGGAACATGAAGAACGACGTGATCAGGTAGAGGTAGCCGATCGTCTTATGGTCGGTGGACGACATCCACGAGGCGATGATCCGCCCCTTGGTGGTCCGCGACGCGGAGACCGGCGCGCTCGGTGCCTTGCTGATCGTCGTCAATTGGCACCCCCCGCGGCTTGGGTCGACGCGGCCTGCTTCTGGGCCTTGGCGTCGGCGATGAACTTGTCGTACTGCTCCGGCGTGACGACCTTGAGCTGGAACAGCATCCGGCTGTGGTCGACACCGCAGAGTTCGGCGCAGCGGCCCTCATAGGTGCCGAGCTTGTTCGCGGTGAACTCGAACTCGTTGGTGTAGCCCGGCATGACGTCCTTCTTGTAGATCATTGCCGGGACCCAGAACGAGTGGATGACGTCGTTGGCGTGCAGCCGGACGCGGATCTTCTCGTTCGCCGGGACCGTCATGACGGGCTTGGCGGGCGCCGGGCCGTTCGGGGCGACCGGCTGGCCGACCACGGAGGCGACGGTCTGGCCGTTCTCGACATAGTCGAACTGCCAGCTCCACTGGAACGCCGTGACGTCGACGACGACGTCCGGATCGTCCGTCGTCTTCTCGACGAAGTTCTGATCGCGCGCCGTGAAGTAGAACAGGACCGCGATGATGACGAACGGGACCGCCGTGTAGAGGATCTCGATCGGCATGTTGTAGCGGACCTGCGGCGGCAGGTCGTCGGAACGCTTGCGGTGGAACACCACAGCCCAGATGATCAGGCCCCAGACCACGGCCCCGACGGCGAACGCCGCGATCCAGGAGCCCTGCCAGAGCCTCAGCATGCGTTCGCCCTGGATGCTGATCGGCTCGGGCATGCCGAGGCGGGCCGCCTCACCGCTGCACGCGGTGGCGGTCAGCGCCAGCAGCCCTAGCGCGCCGGCGCTTGTGATTGCGCGGCGACTGCGCACAGGCGTACGCCGCTCCCTAGAGCGGGTCGGACTCACGGAATGCCTTCCCCACGGATGAAAGCCCGGTCGGCCGGGCGGTGTAGATCTGCTGTTACACGTGCGTTGGACACCCTAGCGCGAGGGTCGCGCGCACCCCCGATCGGGTGCCCGGTTAGTGTTCCGCCATGGCCGGAAGCAGCGGCTATCTCGATGCCGCCTCCACCGAACCGCCGCACCCCGCGGCGCGTGCCGCGCTGCTGGACGCGCTCGACTCGGCCTGGGCCGATCCCGCGCGCCTCTACGGTACGGCGCGCGGCACCCGCATCCTGCTCGACCGCGCCCGTGCGCGTGTCGCCGGCGTGCTCGGCGTCCGGCCCGACGAGGTGTCGTTCACGTCCTCCGGGACGCAGGCCGTCCACCTGGGCGTCCTCGGGTCCCTGCGCGCGCGGCGGCGGGTCGGCTCCCATCTGGTGGCGAGCGCCGTCGAGCACTCCAGCGTCCTGCACGCCGCCGAGCTGCACGAGCGCGACGGCGGCGAGGTCACGCTCGTCGGCGTCGACCGGGCCGGGCGCGTCGATCCCGCCGAGTTCGCGGCGGCGCTGCGCCCGGACACCGCGCTGGCGTGCCTCCAGTCCGCCAACCACGAGGTCGGCACGCTCCAGCCGGTCGCCGAGGTCGCCGGGCACTGCCGGGCGGCGCGCGTCCCGCTGTTCACCGACGCGGCGCAGTCGCTCGGGCGCGCGGACGTCCCGGCGGGCTGGTCGCTGCTGGCCGGCAGCGCGCACAAGTGGGGCGGGCCCGCCGGGGTGGGGGTGCTCGTGATCCGCAAGGGGACGCGGTGGCGCTCCCCGCTGCCCGACGACGAGCGCGAGGCGCGCCGCGTCCCCGGGTTCGAGAACGTGCCCGGCGCGGTCGCCGCCGCGGCGGCGCTGGAGGCGCGGCGGGTGGACATGGCGGCGGACGCGGCGCGGCTGTCGGCGCTCGTGGAGCGGATCCGGGCCGAGGTGCCGCGGACCGTCCCCGACGTCGAGGTGGTCGGCGACCCGGTCCGGCGGCTGCCGCACCTGGTCACGTTCTCCTGCCTGTACGTGGAGGGCGAGGCGCTGCTCACCGAACTGGACCGGCTGGGTTTCGCGGTTTCGTCGGGGAGTTCGTGCACGGCGGATACGCTGCGTCCCAGTCATGTACTGGAGGCGATGGGAGTGCTGACCCATGGGAACGTGCGGGTGTCACTGCCCCGTGACGTCGAGGCGGGGGACGTCGAGCGCTTCCTGTCGGTGCTCCCCGGCACCGTCGCCCGGCTCCGCGGCGACCTGGGGGTGACCTCGCGGTGACCCGCCACGCGACTCCTTCCCACGGCACCCCCACGATCCCCGAGACCACGATCTCCGAGACAGGGAGGCGGTCCCGCCCATGAGGTTCCGAGGCCGCGCCAAGAACCGCCCGCCGGCGGCCGCGCCCGTCCCCGCCGCCCCCGAGCCGTCCGGTCCGGTGCCCGTGCTGGTCATCGACGCGCTGGGCCGCAAGTGCCCGATCCCGATCATCATGCTGGCCGAGCGGATCCGCGAGGTGCCGGTCGGGCAGGTCGTCGCCGTCCTCGCCGACGATCCGGCGGCCCGCACGGACGTCCCCGCCTGGTGCCGGATGAAGTCGCAGGACTTCGTCCGCGAGGAGACCCTCGAGCAGGGCGGCTGGGGCTTCCACATCCGCCGCACGTACTGACCCCGGACGCCTGACCCCGGACGCCTGACCCCGGACGCGGGACGGCCGCGCCCCTCGGGGACGCGGCCGGCCGTACGTGCGGGGCCTGTGGGTGGGGCCTACGGGTTCGGGCAGTCGACGTGCGGGGCCACCTCGGCGGACGCGTCCTGGCCGTAGGCGGCGGCGAAGCGGTCCAGGAACGCCTGCCGGGACAGCGTGTACTCCTGCGGGCCGGCGGACTCGAGGGCGTGCGCGGCGATGGCGTTGCCGACCTGCGCGGCGCGCTCCAGCGGCAGCTTCCAGGCGAGGGCCGACAGGAAACCGGCGCGGAACGCGTCGCCCACCCCGGTCGGGTCGACGATGGAGGCGACGGGGACGCACGGCACGTGGACGCCCTCCTGGCCCTGCCGGTCGATGACGACGCCCTTCGCCCCGAGCGTGGTGACGCGGACGCCGACGCGGGAGAGGATCTCCTCGCCGGACCAGCCGCTCTTCTCCTCGCAGAGCGCCTTCTCGTACTCGTTGGTGAACAGGTACGCGGCGCCGTCGATGAGGCGGCGCACGTCCGGGCCGTCCATCCGGGCGAGCTGCTGGGACGGGTCCGCGGCGAACGGGATGCCGCGGGTGCGGCACTCGTCGGTGTGCCGCAGCATCGCCTCGGGGTCGTTCGGGCTGATCAGCACCAGGTCGAGGCCGCCGACGCGGTCGGCGACCGGCTGCAGCTCGATGGTGCGGGCCTCGCTCATCGCGCCCGCGTAGAACGTGGCGATCTGGTTCTGGTCCTGGTCGGTGTTGCACAGGAACCGGGCGGTGTGGTGGAGCTCGGACACGTGCACCGAGGCGGTGTCGACGCCGTGCCGGTCGAGCCAGGAGCGGTAGTCGGCGAAGTCGTCGCCGACCGAGCCGACCAGGATCGACTCCTTGCCGAGGCTCCCCATCCCGAAGCAGATGTTGGCGGCGACGCCGCCGCGGCGGATCTCCAGATCGTCCACCAGGAACGACAGCGACACCCGATCGAGCTGGTCGGGAAGGAGCTGGTCGGTGAACCTTCCCGGGAAGGTCATCAGATGGTCGGTCGCAATGGAACCGGTCACGGCGATGCGCACGCGTCGCTCTCCTCGTCGAGGTCGTCGTCCGGCTGATTCACCGGCTGTTTCAGACCCGGAAAGCCTACTTGCCGCGGCGGCCGGTCACCGCTGCGGGCAAGCGAAAAGGGACGGCGCGGACAGATCGCGTCGATCGTCCGGCCGTCCCCCGGGCCGTGCGCCGGCCGGGCCGGCCCACCGGCTCAGTTGAAGGAGTCGCCGCAGGCGCAGGAACCCGAGGCGTTCGGGTTGTCGATCGTGAAGCCCTGCTTCTCGATGGTGTCGACGAAGTCGATGGTGGCGCCCGTGAGGTACGGCGCGCTCATCCGGTCGACGCGCACCGACAGGCCGTCGAAGTCCTGGATCTGGTCCCCGTCCATCTCGCGCTCGTCGAAGAAGAGCTGGTAGATCAGGCCGGAGCAGCCGCCCGGCTGCACGGCGACACGCAGCGCAAGGTCGTCACGGCCCTCCTGCTCGAGCAGGCCCTTGGCCTTCTCCGCGGCGGCGTCGGTGAGGACGACGCCCTGCTGCGTGGTCTCCTGCGTGGTCTCGCCTGAAACCGTCATGTGTTCAGCTCCCGGGTCTCGCTGCGCCGCGTTGCGGCGATTTCCGCTTGTCCTGTGAGGACGCGTACGCCCCTTCCCGTAGGACAACGTACCTCGCCACAAGCCCATTCCGCTTGCGGGCGGTCTTGAACGTCCCGCCGGGGTGCGTTCTACGTCACATCGGCGCACCCCGCCGGATGTGCCATCATTAGTCGTCAAAGCGACGATAAGTACGGTCGCCTGGAGGGAGATCCCCGTGAGCACACCGGTGCGCGACCTGCCCCTGCTGCTGCTCGGCAGCGGCGCCGACCCGGCCAGCGAGCGCGGCGTGGACTGTCCCGGCGAGCTGCCGCCGGCCTCCGACCCGGCCCTCGTCGAGCGGGCCGCCGCGGCGAAGGCCGCGCTCGGCGACCGCGTGTTCGTGCTCGGCCACCACTACCAGCGCGACGAGGTCATCCGGTTCGCCGACGTCACCGGCGACTCGTTCAAGCTCGCCCGCGAGGCCGCGGCGCGCCCGCAGGCCCCGTACGTGGTGTTCTGCGGCGTCCACTTCATGGCCGAGTCCGCGGACATCCTGACCGCCGCCCACCAGCGGGTCGTGCTGCCCGACCTCGCCGCCGGCTGCTCGATGGCCGACATGGCCACCTTCGACCAGGTCGAGGACTGCTGGGACGTCCTGGAGGACGCGGGCGTCGCCGACGACGTGGTCCCCGTGACGTACATGAACTCCTCGGCCGACATCAAGGCGTTCGTCGGACGGCACGGCGGCGTGGTGTGCACGTCGTCCAACGCGAAGCGCGCGCTCGACTGGGCGTACGCGAAGGGCAAGAAGGTGCTGTTCCTGCCGGACCAGCACCTCGGCCGCAACACCGCCGTCCTGGAGATGGGCTTCTCGCTGGACGACTGCGTCGTCTACAGCCCGCACCGCAGGGAAGGCGGCCTCACGCACCGGCAGTTGCGGGACGCCAAGATGATCCTCTGGCGCGGTCACTGCTCGGTGCACGGCCGGTTCACCAAGGAGTCCGTGGACGACGTGCGCGCGCGCGTCCCCGGCGTGAACGTTCTGGTGCACCCCGAGTGCCGCCACGAGGTGGTGACGTCCGCCGATCTGATCGGCTCGACCGAGTACATCATCAAGACGCTCGACGCGGCCGCGCCCGGGACGTCGTGGGCGGTGGGCACCGAGCTGAACCTCGTCCGGCGGCTGGCGAACGCGCACCCGGACAAGAACGTCATGTTCCTGGACAAGACGGTCTGCTACTGCTCGACGATGAACCGCATCGACCTGCCGCACCTCGTGCGATCGCTGGAGTCGCTCGCGCGCGACGAGGTCGAGAACGTCATCGAGGTCGACGAGGAGACGGCGCACTACGCCCGCGTCGCCCTCGACCAGATGCTCGCGCTGCCGTAGCCGGAAGGCGGGGCGGTCCCGTACCGCCCCGCCGGGCTCACTGGCCGGGCTCACGGGCCGGGCTCACAGGCCGGGCGCGCCCCACACCGGGAACCAGCGCCCCAGGTCCTCCTCGAACGGGAGATCGGCCCCGACCGCGCTCCGGACCTGGAGTTCGAGGGCGTTGTCTCGTTTGTCGCCCGGAAGCGGGGCGAACGGGTAGAAGGTGCCGCGCTTGTAGAGGTAGACGAGGGCGAGCCGCCGCCCGTCCGGTCCGCGGAAACCCGCCAGGGAGCACAGCAGGTGCGGCCCGAACCCGCCGGACTCCAGGGACGCGTTCACCGCGTGCAGGTCGGTGACGAGGTCGGGCAGTTCGTCCGGCCGGTGCTCGGCGAGCAGCCACGTGTACCCGTACGCGTCGGTGCTGAGCTCGACCGGCGGGCCCTCGTCGGCGTCCAGCAGCTGCCGGACGTCCTGCTGCAGGCGGGCGAACGCGGCGCCCTCCGCCGCGCGGAAGCACACCGAGCCGAGGCCGGTCGGGACGAACCCCGTCGCCGCCTCCAGCGTGACGGCGGCGGTGGACAGCGCGAACATCCGGTCGAGATCGGGACGGGCCGGTTTGGAGCGGCCGAGCAGCGTGTCCAGGAATCCCACGTCAGGCCCCCCTGCTGAGCTGGTCGGAGATCTTGCCGAGCTGGGCGAGCCGCTTGTCCAGCGGCGGGTGCGTCGAGAACAGCGCGGCGACGCTGGCCCCGCGCCCGAGCGCCGGGGTGAAGAAGAACGCGTTGAACGGCTGCGCGGACCGCAGGTCGTTCGTCGGGATCCGGGCGATGTCGCCGCTGACCTTGGTGAGCGCGGACGCGAGCGCCGACGGGCGCCCGGTCAGCAGCGCGGCGGCCCGGTCGGCCGACAGCTCCCGGTACCGCGACAGCGCGCGGGTGAGCAGGAAGCTGACGGCGTAGGCGAGCGCGCTCGCGCCGACCACGGCGAGCAGGACCAGGCCGGTGTTCTGGTCGTTGCCCCGCCGCCCGAAGCCGCCCCACAGGCCGAACTGGAGCCCGAACCTGGTGATGAGGCCCGCGCAGACGCCGAGGAACGACGCGATCGTCATGACCGCGACGTCCTTGTGCGCGACGTGCGCCATCTCGTGCGCGAGGACGCCCTCCAGCTCCACCGGGTCGAGCCGGCGCAGCAGCCCGGTGGTGACGCAGACGACGGCCTTCTTCTGGTTGCGGCCCGTGGCGAAGGCGTTCGGCACGTCGCTGTCGGCGATCGCGACCCTGGGCTTGGGCGCGTCCGACATGGCGCAGATCCGGTCGATGACACCGTGCAGGTCCGGCGCCTCCCGCGGGGAGACGACCCGGCCGCGCATCGCGAACAGCGTCATCCGGTCGGAGAAGAAGTACTGGGCGAGCAGGAACACCACGGCGGCGGCCAGCGCGAAAGCGCCCCATTTCGGCGCCAGCACGAAGAACGCCGAAACGAAGACGACATAGACCAGTCCCAGCAGGAACATGGTCATGAGCATGCGGGACGTCAGTCCCCTGTCGGGCGCGTACCGTGTCCCGGCCATACGCTCACCACCCCCCGGTTTTCAACCCCGTTCACCAGGAAGAACGTGCGAGCGGCAACTTTTGTGCCAGATGTCCGTTTCGCTGTGGGCGGCCGGCCCCGTGGCTCCCCGTTCTCCCTGCCTAGTCCGGAATCAGGCCCTCGTCGCCCAGCATGGACCGCACCTCGTCGATGTGCGCGTCCGCGGGCGGGAGGATCAGCTCCGACGGCGCCAGGCTGTCGGCCGGCAGCGGCGTGCCGACCTTGCGGACGTTGTCCAGCAGCGCGACCAGCGCGGCCCGGAACGTCGCCTCGTCGCCGGACTCGATCGCCGCCTCGAGCTCGTCGTCCAGCGCGTTGAGCGCCGCCAGGTCCTCGGCGCCGACGTCCAGCTGCCCCTCGCCCATCAGCCGGACGATCACTGGGCACCCCCGGGCTGCTGCGGCCACGCCTGCTTGGACGTGTCCACCTGCGGCTCCTGCCGCGCGTTCGGGGACCCCTCGTTCAGCTCCTTCGGAGCGGGCCCCTGGCCGAGTTCGGCCTTCATGCGCTCCAGCTCCAGGTCGACGCCGCTGCCCGCGCCCAGCCGGTCCAGCTCGGCCTGGATGTCGTCCTTCGGGCCGGAGAAGTCCTCCAGGGCGCCGGACTCCAGCAGCTCGTCGATCGCGCCCGCGCGGGCCTTCATGTTCTCGGTCTTCTCCTCGGCGCGCTGGATCGCGAGGCCGACGTCGCCCATCTCCTCGGAGATGCCGGAGAACGCCTCGTTGATCTTCGTCTGCGCCTCGGCGGCCGTGTAGGTGGCCTTGATGGTCTCCTTGCGGGTGCGGAAGGAGTCGACCTTGGCCTGCAGCCGCTGGGAGGCGAGCGTGAGCTTCTCCTCCTCGCCCTGGAGCTGCTGGTACTGCGCCCGCAGGTCGTTCAGCTGGCTCTCGATCCCGGCGCGGCGCTCCAGCGCCGTGCGGGCGAGGTCCTCACGGCCGACCTGCAGCGCCTTGCGGCCCTGGTCGGTCAGCTTCTCCTGCTGCTGTTCGAGCTGATTGATCTGCAGCTCGAGACGCTTGCGGGAGGTGGCGACGTCGGCGACTCCCCGACGGACCTTCTGCAGCATCTCCAGCTGACGCTGGTAGGAGTAGTCGAGCGTCTCGCGAGGATCCTCGGCTCGGTCCAGGGCCTTGTTCGCCTTGGCCTTGAAGATCATCGACATTCGCTTCATCACGCTCATCGCGCGGCGCCGGTCCCTTCGTGCTGTCGCTCAGTCGCAAACTGGGCTCAATGACCACTGCTGGGGTTCTTATCACCCTACGCGGTAACGTGCGAGGCAGTCACGACGTTCGCAGCCGGTAGGCTGATCCCGTGTTCAAGCGTCGTACCCAGGAAGCCCCTCCGAATCCTCCTCAGGTAGTAAAGCCGGGAGGAAAGGGCCGTCCCACCCCGAAGCGGAGGGACGCCGAGAAGCGGCGGCGGCAGCCGATCACCGCCCCGTCGAACCGCAAAGAGGCGTACAAGAAGGTCCGGGAACGGCAGGCCGCCGAGCGCGTCAAGGCCCGCGAGGGGATGCAGCGGGGCGACGAGAAGTACCTCCTCAAGCGCGACCGGGGCCCCGTCCGCCGCCTCGCCCGCAACTACGTCGACTCGCGCCGGACGGTCGGCTCGTACCTGATGTACGCGATGTTCGCGATCGTCCTGCTCAGCCTCGTCCCGATCCCGGCGGCCCGCCTGCTGGTGCTGTTCGCGCCGCCGCTGCTGCTGCTCGCGGTGTTCGGCGAGGGGCTGCTGCTGAGCCGCGGCATCAAGAAGCTGGCGGCCGAGCGCTACCCCGACGAGAGCCACAAGGGCGTCGGGATGTACGCGGCGATGCGGGCGATGCAGATCCGCCGGCTGCGCGTCCCGGCCGCCCAGGTGAAGATCGGCGAGAAGGACAAGGTCTGACCGGCCGCCCGCGGCCCGCCGGCGATCCGAATCCGCCGGAACGCCCGGCGGGCTAGGGTCTGGGGCATGGAGTTCAGACACCTGGGCAGGAGCGGTCTCAAGGTCAGCGAGATCGCGTACGGCAACTGGCTCACCCACGGCTCCCAGGTCGAGGAGGACGCCGCGAACGCGTGCGTGCACGCGGCGCTCGACGAGGGCGTCACCACCTTCGACACCGCCGACGTCTACGCCGGCACGCGCGCCGAGGAGGTCCTCGGGCGGGCGCTGAAGGGGCGGCGCCGGGAGGGGCTGGAGATCTTCACCAAGGTCTACTGGCCCACCGGCCCCGGGCAGAACGACCGGGGGCTGTCGCGCAAGCACATCATGGAGTCGATCAACGGGTCGCTGCGGCGGCTCGGCACGGACTACGTCGACCTCTACCAGGCGCACCGGTTCGACCACGAGACGCCGCTCGAGGAGACGCTCCGCGCGTTCGACGACCTCGTCCGGCAGGGCAAGGTCCTGTACGTCGGCGTCTCGGAGTGGCGCGCCGAGGAGATCGAGCGGGCACTGAAGATCGCCGACGAGATGGGCTTCGACCGGATCGTCTCGAGCCAGCCGCAGTACTCGATGCTGTGGCGGGTGATCGAGGACGAGGTCGTCCCGCTGTGCGAGCGGGAGGGCATCGGCCAGATCGTGTGGTCGCCGATCGCGCAGGGCGTGCTGACCGGCAAGTACAGGCCGGGGCAGCCGCTGCCCGAGGGGTCGCGGGCGACCGACGACAAGGGCGGCAGCGACATGATCAAGCGGTACCTGACCGACGATCTGCTGACCCGGGTGCAGGAGCTGCGGCCGATCGCCGACGACCTCGGGCTGTCGATGGCGCAGCTCGCGATCGCGTGGACGCTGCAGAACCCGAACGTGTCGGCGGCGATCGTGGGCGCGTCCCGTCCCGAGCAGGTCCGCGACAACGTGAAGGCCGCCGGGGTGAAGCTGGACGCGGACGTCCTCAAGCGGATCGACGACGTGCTCGGCCCGGTCGTGATCCGCGACCCGGCCCGGACCCGCAGCCCCGAGTCCCGTCCCTGACCTCCCGCCGCACGCGCGAGGGCCGCGGCGCTCCCGGTCACCCGGGGGCCGCGGCCCTTCGCCGTTCCGGCGCACCGCTCGACTCCGGCGCCGCGCTCACTCCGGCGCCGCGCTCACTCCGGTTCGTGCAGGCTCATCTCGTAGACGGCCGTGTCGCCCTCCAGCAGCGTCACCTTGTCGGCGCCGCCGGCGAGCAGCGCCCGCCAGTTCTCGCCGAGCCAGCTCTCCGCGTCCGCCTGGGTGGGGAACGACTCCTCCGACATGCCCACCGTGCGGCCGTCCGCCGTCTCCAAACGCCAGCTCCACGCCATCGCGCTGCCTCTCCCTCGTGCCGCTCGCTTGCCTGCCGCTCGCTCGCCCGCCGCGGTCGTCACCGCCCCGCCCCGCCGCCGTGAGACGTGAGCGTAGCCCGTCAGGCGGCGGCCTCGATGGCTTTGCGCAGCGCCTCGGGCGTGGCGATCTCGTCCTGCCCGAGGGCGCGGCCGTTCACGCGGACGGTCGGCGTGCCGCCCACACCCGAGTCGACGTACCCGTCGCTGACCCGCTCGACCTCCTCGGCGTACCACTGCTCGCGGACGCACTCCTCGAACTTCGTGTCGGACACGCCGGCCTCGCGGCCGATGGAGACCAGCTCCGCCGTCGCGTAGCCCTCCGTCTGCAGATCCGCGGGCTGGTGCTCGTACAGCGCGTCCTGGTAGGACAGCCACCGCGCGCCGTGCCCGACGCAGCGCAGCGCGGACGCCGCCCGCAGCGCGTTGCCGTGGGCGGGCCGCACCGACTCGTTGAAGATCACCATGGGGCGGAAGACGACCCTGGCGTCGCCGGCGACGGCCAGCTCCTTGAGCATCGGGTCGTTCGACTTGTCGAAGGTGCCGCAGTGCGGGCAGGCGAAGTCGGTGTAGATCTCCACGACCGGGGCCGAGACGCCGGGCCGCGCCATCGCGAGCGAGCCGTCCCCGCCCGGGGTGGCCTTCGCCCCGCCGACGATGTCGCCGACCCGCAACCGGATCTCCCCGTCGCCTCCCCCGGCGACGCCGCCCCCGCCGTCGCCGTCGCGGATCGCGAGGACGAGGGCCGCCACCGCGATGAGGACGACCACCAGCCCGCCGCCGACCAGGGCGATCACCAGGCCGGGTCCCCGGCCGCCGCCGGGCGGCGGAGGGGGCCCGGGCGGTCCGCCCTGCCACGGTCCGCCCTGCCACGGCGCGCCCGGCCCCGGCGGCGTCCCGCCGGGCGGCATGCCGCCGGGCGGCGGAGGCGGCGGGGGGAACGGCGGATTCGGGGGGTTCGGGGGGTAGCCCACCCGCTCCTCCTTCAGTCGGGTTCGTCTGTTCTGTACCGCGATTACGTCGTTCAGGAGCATCGCCGTAATAGCGAAGGCCATCCCGTGAGCGTAACGGCGCGCCGCCCGCCGTAGAGTCGTCCACCGACATGAACACCGAAGTCAACGCCCCCGACCCCGCCGACGGCGCCCCGCCCGGCTCCACCGGCCCCGGCGCCGCGCCCGGAAGTGGCGCCGCGAGCGGGAGCGGCCCCGGCGCGGGCGGGGCCCGGCCCGCCGCCGCGGGACGCGTCGAGGTGCTCGGGGTCGCGGCGGCGGGCGGCTGGCCGGAGGACGGGTGCCGCTGCGCGTCGTGCAACCGGCTGCGGGCGCGCGGGGTGCGGTACGAGCGGTTCGCCGCGACGGTCGGCGGCGTGCCCTGGGCGGAGTGCGCCCGGACGGACGTGCCCGGCGGCCACGACGTGCGCGGGCCGTACGGCGAGCGGGTGCTCGTGGCCGCCGGCCCGGGTTCGCGTCCCGAGCCCGCCCCGGGCGTCCGCTACGACGCGGCGCTCCTCGACCTCGTCGGGGCCCCCGAGCACCTCGGGCGCCTGCGGAGCGCCGGCGCGGTGACGGACGCGACGCGCCTCGCCGCCGTGCACGTCGACCACCGCGTCCGGTCCCCCGCCGAACTCGAACGCCGCCTGCGGTTCTGGCTCCGCCCGGGGGCCGGGCCGTGGCGCACGCTGCTGCTCGGCGGGGCGCGGTCGGGCAAGTCGGCCGAGGCGGAACTGCGGCTGGCCGCCTGCCCGGAGGTGACGTACGTCGCGACCGGCGGCACCCGCGACGGCGACGCCGAATGGGCGGCGCGCGTCGCGGCGCACCGGCGGCGGCGTCCCGCCCGGTGGCGCACCGCGGAGACCACCGACGTCGCGGGCGTGCTCGGGTCGGCGGCCGGCGCCGTGCTCGTGGACGGCCTCGGGACGTGGCTCGCGGCGGCGATGGACGAGACCGGCGCGTGGGACGATCCCGCGGCGGCCGTCCGGCGGGTCCTGCCCCGCGTCGACGCCCTGGTCGCCGCATGGCGGGGCACGGCGGCGCACGTGGTGGCCGTGAGCGACGAGGTGGGGCTGTCGGTCGTGCCGGCGACCCCGTCCGGGCGCGCGTTCCGGGACGCGCTCGGGCTGCTCAACCAGCGGCTCGCCGCCGAGTCCGAGGAGACCGCGCTCGTGGTCGCGGGCCGCGTCACGGAGCTGCCGTGATCGCGGGGCCGCCGTGATCGCGGGGCTGCGGCTCGCGGTCACGCTGCTCACCGTCGTGCCGTTCCCCGGCGAGGGACGGTTCGACCGCGCGACCGCGCGCACCGCGATGCTGCTCGCCCCCTGCGCCGGGCTCGTGACCGGCGGCGCGGCGGCGCTCGTCCTGCTCGCGGGCGGCGCGCTCGGCCTGTCCGCGGCGCTGAGCGCGGCGCTGGCGGTCGCGGCGACCGCGGCGGTCACCCGGGCGCTGCACCTGGACGGCCTCGCCGACCTCGCCGACGGCCTCGGCAGCGGACGGCCCGCCGCCGGCGCGCTGGAGGTCATGAAGCGGTCCGACATCGGCCCGTTCGGCGTCGTCACCCTGCTGCTGACCCTGCTGGTCCAGGTCGCGGCGCTGGCGTCGGCCCCGCATCCGGCGGTCGCGGCGCTCGTCGCGCGGGTCGCCGGGCGGCTCGGGCTGCCGTGGGCGTGCCGCCCGTCCGTGCCGTCCGCCCGCCCGGGCGGGCTGGGCACGCTCGTCGCGGGCACGGTCTCCGCGCGCGCGGCCCTCC
>NZ_JBHTJA010000124.1:0-17112 GCF_042675525.1 Actinomadura sediminis | reverse complement strand
CAGCAGCACCGCGCCGCCGTCGCCGCCCGCACCGCCCGGCGCCGCGCAGTGCAGCAGCGTCGCGGCGAGCGCGGTGGTCCGGGTGCCGGCGTCCGCCGTGACGGCCGCGCCCAGCCAGTCGGCCAGCCACACCGCGCGCCCGGCGGGACGGACGGCGCCGCCCGCGTGCCGGAGCGCCACGAGCAGGCCGCACAGGATGTCGTCCCCGCTCGGGGTGAGCCCCGGCCCCAGCCCGACGATCCGCTCGGCGGCCTCCACCGCGCCCGCGAGGTCCCCGGCGGCGCAGCGGTCGGCGAGCAGGTCGGGGTCGGGATGCCCGGCCAGCCCGCCGCCGGTCATCCCGGCGTGCTCGCACGCGTCCTCCACGGCCCGCAGGCCGCGGGCGAGCGCGGCGGGATGGAGCGGTCCGAGGACGGGCGCGGGGTCCCACTCGCGGCGCACCCGCACCGCGAATCCGCCGGTCTCGACCCGCCCGTCCCCGACGACCGCGTCGGCGCCCTCGCGGACCGCGCGGAACGGGTGGTCGCGGCGCGCCGCCGGGACGACCACGGCGTTCGGCATCCGGGCGGCGTCGGAGGCGACCACCGCCAGCACCCGCGGCTCCGGCCCGCCGCGCACCTCCGCGTACACCGCCGCCGGGAACACGGCGATGACGCGGGCGGGCCGGCGCGGGCCGTCCAGCAGCGGCCGCAGGGCCAGGCTCGCGGCGCCCGAGCGGGGCGGGCGCGCACCGGGCGGGCGGGCTCCGGGCCGCGCGGGGAGCGGTGCGGGGTCGCGGACGAGCGGGGTCACGGAACCTCCCGAGGCCGGCTGACGGGCGCCGCCCGCGTCCTCGTCGACGGGGCGGCCCGGACTCTGCCGCGACGGTAGATGGCCGCCCGCGCGCGCCGTATGGACAAAGGTGCCAAGGCTTCTTGTCATTGTTCGCCTTTGTTGTCAGTGTTGATCAGGTACCGGTAGCGATCACGCCTCAACAGGCGATGTACGCACCAAAAGGCGAGGTGACCCCTGGCATGAGTTACATCAGCGCGGACCCGGGCCCACCGGCCCTGCGGCTCGCCAGCACCGGAACCCTGACCCACGGCCTGCCGGTCGGCGAGGTCCTCGGCGTCAGCACCCTCAACGGCGCCCGCCTCATCGCCGGCCGGGCCGGACTCGACCGCGTCGTCCAGCGGCTCAACGTGATGGAGGTCCCCGACGTCCTGCCGTGGGTGAAGCCGAACGAGCTGCTCCTCACCACCGGATACCCCCTGCGCAACACCCCCCAGTCCCTCGACACCCTGATCGCCGACCTGGACGAGCGCGGCCTCGCGGCGCTCGCCATCAAGCTCGGCCCCTACCTGGACGCGGTCCCGGCGGAGATGGTCGCGCAGGCCGACCGGCGCGGCTTCCCGCTGATCCTGCTGCCCCCCGACGTCGGCTTCGACGACATCCTCAACCAGGTGCTGACCGACATCCTGAACCGGCAGGCGGGCGTGCTCGCCCGCACCGAGGAGGTGCACCGCGCGCTCGTCCAGATCGTCCTGTGCGGCGGCGGCCTGCAGGAGGTGGTCGACGAGGTCGCGTCGCTGCTGGACGTGGCGGTGGTCGTGCTGGACGGCGAGCAGCGCGTCCTCGCGGCGGCCGGGCCCGACGAGGACGTCGCGGCGATGCGGGCGTTCGACGCGGACCGGCACACGGCCTGCGGGCGCGGCGGCTGCGGCGTCACCGGCGCGCACGGCACCGCCGACCATCTGGTCGTGCCCGTGATGGCGGGCGGCTTCGACCACGGCCGGATCGTCGCGTTCAGCCCGGGCGGCGCGCTGCGCGGCACCGACCTCGGCATCCTGGAACGCGCCGCGACCGTCACCGCGCTCGTGGTGACCAAGCAGCAGGCGGTGGCGGCGGTGGAGAGCAAGTACCGGGCCGACTTCCTGCGCGACGTCCTCGCGGGCCGCGCGGGCGACGACGACCGGATCATCGCGCACTGCGACGGCTTCGGCTGGGACCTCGACCGTCCCATGATGGTCGTGGTCGCCGAACTGGACGGGCGCGCCCGCGGCGGGGGCGGGGGGACGGGCGCGGAACCGGACGGCGGAACCCGCGGCGGGCGCGGCGCCGAGGAGCGGTCCGCGCAGGAGCGGCTCGCCGCCGCCTGGACGGCCGCCGCGCGGCGGCACGACCGCGGCGCCGCGGTGGTGAGCTTCGCCCACGAGGTCGTCGCGATCGTCGGCGGGGACGGCGACGGCTCCGACCCGCCGTCCGCGCCGGTGCAGACGATGATCAAGGAGGCGGCGGCCGTGTTCGCCGAGCACGTGCCGGTGCGGCGGACGTTCTCCTCCGGCGTCAGCCGCACGGTGCGGTCCCCGGCGGCGCTGCCCGAGGCGTACGAGCAGGCGGTCAAGGCGGTCCGGGTGGGGCGGCAGCTGCACGGCCCCGGGGCGCGCGCGCACTTCGACCAGCTCGGCGTGTACCGGCTGCTGAGCCTGGTGTCGGACCCGGAGGAGCTGCACGCGTTCGTCCGCGAGACCCTCGGCGACCTGGCGTCCGACGCCGAGCCCGAGCTGGTGGACCTGCGCCGCACCCTGCAGGTGCTGCTGGAGACCAACCTCAACGTCGCCGAGACGGCCCGCCGGCTCCACTTCCACTACAACACGCTGCGCTACCGCATCGGGAAGCTGGAACGGATGCTCGGCGCGTTCACCGAGGACGCCCATCTCCGGCTCAACCTCACCCTCGCCCTTCACGTGCTGCGCATGCGCGGTATCTGAGGGTAACGACGATGCCCGGCGGTTGTCCGGGGGCCGCGCCGACGCGCCCCCGGACGGCCCCGGTCCGCCCGCACGTCCTCCCACCTGGTAGATCTACCGTGCCGCACGGCGCGGCGACGCAGGACCGGGAGGGACCCGATGAGGATCGGCTGGAAGCTGCACGGCGACGGGCGGACGCCCCCGCCGGGCGAGATCGTCCGTCCGGACGAGCGGCTGTCGTGGCCGCGCACGGCGGGGATCGGCGCCCAGCACGTGGTGGCGATGTTCGGGGCGACGTTCGTGTTCCCCGTGCTGATGGGCCTCGACCCGAACCTCGCGATCATGATGTCGGGGTTCGCCACGATCCTGTTCCTGCTGATCGTCCGCGGGAAGGTCCCGAGCTACCTCGGCAGCAGCGCCTCGTTCGTCGGCGTGGCCGCGGCGATCCGGGCGGGCGGCGGCGACAGCGCCACCGTGACCGGCGCGATCCTCGTCACCGGCGCCGTGCTGCTGCTCGCCGGCGTCGTCGTCCACCTGCTGGGCGGCGAGCTCATCCACCGGATCTTCCCGCCCGCGGTGACCGGCGCGGTCGTCATGCTGATCGGCTTCAACCTCGCGCCGGTCGTCGCCGACACGTACTGGCCGCAGGACCAGTGGGTCGCCCTCGCCACGCTCTGCTTCGCCGTCCTGTGCACGGTGCTGCTGCGCGGCTTCTGGTCGCGGATCGCGATCCTGCTCGCGCTGGTGTTCGGGTTCGTCCTGTCCTGGCTCCTGGACGTCCTCGCCGGGCCCGTCACCTCCGTGCTGCCGGGGCGGAACCTGCTGGACGCGGCGGGCCGCCCGTGCGCGTCCGAGGGCCCGTACTGCATCGCCACCGCGTTCGCGCACGACCGGGTGGACTTCGGCGCGGTGTCGTCGGCCGACTGGTTCGGGTTCCCGCAGCTGCACGGGCCCGACTTCAAGACGTCCGCGATCCTGCTCGCGCTGCCGCCGGTCATCGCGCTGATCGCGGAGAACACCGGGCACGTCAAGGCGGTGTCGGCGATGACCGGCGACGACCTGGACCCGGTGCTCGGCCGCGCCCTCGCCGCCGACGGCGTCGGCACCACGCTCGCGTCCGCGGTCGGCGGCGCGCCCACCACCACCTACGCCGAGAACATCGGCGTCATGGCCGCGACCCGCATCTACTCCACCGCCGCGTACTACGTCGCGGCGCTGGTCGCGATCCTGTTCGGGCTGTGCCCCAAGTTCGGGGCGCTGATCGCCGCCACCCCCGGCGGCGTGCTCGGCGGCATCACGGTCGTCCTCTACGGCATGATCGGCCTGCTCGGCGCGAAGATCTGGGTCGAGAACCGCGTCGACTTCGGCGACCCGGTGAACCTCGTCCCGGTCGCGGCGGCCCTCATCCTCGCGATCGGGAACGTGACGCTGGACATCACCGACGACTTCCCCCTGCAGGGCATCGCGCTCGGCACCATCGCGGTCCTGGTCGGGTACCACGCGCTGAACGCCGTCCGCCGGCCGGACGGCGCGGGCGGCGGGATGATCGCCCCCGACGAGACCGAGATCGGCGGCCCGGTCCGCCGCCGCCCGGGCACGGAGTAGGAGGTCCGCGCCGGCGGGGCTGCTCGGGGAGCGGGGGACTCAACCCCGCCGGCGGGACGACGATAGAACGCGCCGCGCGGCCGGCACCCCGTAACCGGGAATCCTCCGGATACGCCCGGCTTCAGGCTCCGCCCTGGTCGGGGGCGTTGCCGCCGAGCGACCCCGGCAGGTAGTTCTCCAGCGCCGCGGGCCGGAACCCGGCCTTCCTGATCTTGTCGAGGAACGCCTTGAACTGGCCCGCGAGCCCCTTGCGGAAGTGCATGAGGATGATGTCGCCGGGCTTGAACCCGTCGCCGCCGTCCCCGCGCGCGAACCCGTTGAGGCCCACGCCCGGCCCGGACGTCCCGTTGTAGTACTCCGCGGACCACAGGACCAGCGACTTCACCCCGCAGTCCTTCGCGACCCGCCGCGTGGTCTCGTTGTAGCTGCCGAACGGCGGCCGGAACAGCGTCGGGCGGCGGCCGTACTGCTTGGCGATCGCGTCGGACGCCCCGCAGATCTCCTTCTTCTGCGCCTCCGGCCCGAGCGTCGCCATGTCTGGGTGCCCGACCGTGTGGTTCTCCATCGGCGACCCGGCCCGCTTCAGCGCCCAGAAGTACTGGCCGTGCCCGTCGATGTACCGGGACGTCAGGAACGTCATGATCGGAACCTTCTCCGTCCGGACGAGGTTCACGAACTCGGGGTCGTAGACGTAGCCGTCGTCGATCGTCAGGAACACGACCCGGTCCTGCGTGTCGATGCTGTTGATCACCGGGGGGAGGCCGTCCGGCGCGGGCTTCGGCGGCGTCCACGAGCCGGGCTCGGGCGCCGGGAAGGTCCGGTCGGCGAGCGCCGCGGCGAGCTGCGCCCGGGTCGACGGCCCGGACTCGCCGGCCTGGGCGCGCACCACGGGCCAGCCGCCCGCCGCCACGCCGAGCACTCCCGCGGCGACCATCGCGATCACGGGCGTCTTCCCACGCATCGGCCGCGTTCTCCGTTCGGTTGAGCAGGATCCGGGGGTCCGCCGGCGCGCCCGCGGCCGCCGCCCCGGCGTCCGGGACGGCGCGCGGCGCGACCGACGGGACATATCTGATCATGCCCGGCCCCGCGGCGCCGTAATTGCCCGATCTTCGGCGTGTATTCGACTGTCACCGCGGAGGAAGACCGCCGGCCTCCGCTCCGACCCGGGGAGCCCGCGAGCCCGCGAGCCCGCGCGGGGGATCAGGCGTCGCGGCGTTCGAAGAGGACCAGGGCGGCGGCGAGGAGGACGGCCGTGTAGATCGCGAAGACGGCGAGGCCGGACCACGGGGCGAGCTGGCCCGGCTGCTGCGCTGGCGCGAGGATCGCGGCGCCCGCGTTGGACGGCAGGAACTTGTTCACGTTCTCGCCCCACGATCCCGGCAGGAAGCCGCCCGCGATGCCGAGCACGAACAGGAGCACGAACACCAGCACGACCGAGCCCGCCGTGTGCCGCAGCAACGTGCCGAGGGCCAGCGCCATGATCGCGATGAGCGCCAGCCAGAGCCCGCCGCCGGCGACCGCGCGCAGGACGCCGGGGTCGCCGATCGAGCCGTCCAGGTCCTTCGCGGCGAGGATGGGCTGCGCGACGAAGAACGACGCGAACGTCACCGCGACGCCGACGGCGAGCACGACCAGCGCGAGCACGAGGGTCTTGGCCGCGAGGTAGTGCGCGCGGCGCGGCACGGACGTCAGGGCGGTCCGGATCATCCCGGTGGAGTACTCGGCCGTGATCACCAGCACGCCGAGCGCGCCGAACACCACCATCGCGAAGTAGAACGCGACTTGGATCGGCGTCATCGGCGTGAACGTGGCCCGTTCGGTGTCGGTCATCTGGTCGTACGTCGCGCTGAACGCCAGCGCCCACAGCGCCGAGAACCCGATGAGGACGACGGCCCCCGCCAGCAGCGTCCAGAACGTCGACTTCACCGTGCGGATCTTCGTCCACTCGGCGGCGAGGACGTGCCCGAACCGCACCCGGCGGACGTTCCGGGCGGGCGCGGCGGCCGGACCCGCGGGCGCCGCCGTCACGGCGGCGCCTCCGTCCACGCGTGGTACTCGACGGCGTCCCCGGTCAGCCGCATGAAGGCCTCCTCCAGCGACG
Source organism: Actinomadura sediminis (assembly GCF_042675525.1). Classification (NCBI taxonomy): domain Bacteria; kingdom Bacillati; phylum Actinomycetota; class Actinomycetes; order Streptosporangiales; family Thermomonosporaceae; genus Actinomadura; species Actinomadura sediminis. The sequence continues at coordinate 10,677 of NZ_JBHTJA010000124.1, read as the reverse complement.
GCCGGACCAGGGCGAGCTCGTGCACCCGCAGCGCGTGGTCGGCGGCGAGGTCGCCGACCTCCGCCGCCGTCGCGCCGTGCACCAGCAGCGACCCGTCCGGCCCGTCCTCGACCCGCCGCCCGCCGGACGCCAGCAGCCGCGCCAGCTCGCCGGCCTGCGGCGACCGGACGCGGACGTGCCCGGCGGCGTTCTGGTCGATGAACTCGCGCATCCCGGTGTCGGCGAGGATCCGGCCGCGGCCGATCACCACGAGGTGGTCGGCGGTGAGCGCCATCTCCGACATCAGGTGGCTCGACACGAACACCGTCCGGCCCTCCCGCGCGAGCCGCCGCATCAGCGTCCGGATCCACCGGATGCCCTCGGGGTCGAGTCCGTTCGCGGGCTCGTCGAACATCAGCACGCCCGGGTCGCCGAGCAGCGCGCCCGCGATGCCGAGCCGCTGCCCCATGCCGAGCGAGAACCCCCGGACGGGGCGCCGCGCGACGTCCCGCAGCCCGACCAGCTCCAGCACCTCGTCCACGCGCCGCCGCGGAATGCCGTTGCTCTGCGCCAGGCAGCGCAGATGGTTGTAGGCGCTGCGGCCGCCGTGCACCGCCGTGGCGTCCAGCAGCGCCCCGACCTCGCGCAGCGGCGCGCCGAGCGAGCGGTAGTGGACGCCGTTCACGGTGACGTCCCCGGCCGTGGGACGGTCGAGGCCGAGGACCATCCGCATCGTCGTCGACTTCCCCGCGCCGTTCGGGCCGAGGAACCCGGTGACGCGGCCGGGCGCGACGGTGAACGAGGCGTGGTCGACGGCGGTGGTGGCCCCGTACCGCTTCGTCAGCCCGCGCGCCTCGATCACCTCCGGTGGATACCGAACCGTCCGCCCCGGAAACGGCGACGGCGGGCACCCGGGGCGATTTTCACTCCCGGATTGCCCGCCGTTTGACCGGCGCGGGTCAGTCGACCGCCACCAGGTCCACCACGAAGATCAGCGTCTCGCCGGGCTTGATGGCCGGGCTCGGGCTGCGGTCGCCGTAGGCGAGGTGCGGCGGGATGACGAGCTTGCGGCGCCCGCCGACCCTCATGCCCGGGATGCCCATGTCCCAGCCCTTGATCATGCGGCCGGCACCGAGCTCGAAGTCCAGCGTGGAGCCGCGGTTCCAGGACGCGTCGAACTCCTCGCCGGTGGACCACGACACCCCGACGTAGTGCATCGACACCCGGGAGCCCTTCACGGCCTCCGGGCCGTCGCCCACGGTGATGTCGGTGATGTCGAGCATCGAGGGCGGCGCGCCCTCGGGGAAGTCGATCTCGGGGCGTTCAAGCGCCATGGAACAGGCTCCAGCCTTGTCGGTCCGTCGGAAAGGGATCAGCCTACCGACAGGCGCGGAGCCGGTGGGCGAGGTCGGTGCCGTCGAGCCGCAGGTCGGCACGGTCCCGGGTGCCGTCCGCGGCGAAGTGGGCCGCCTCCCGCACGGACCAGCCGTCCCACGCGTCCGCGAACGCGGGGCCGTCCCGGTCGAGGACGCGGGCGCGGCGCAGCTCGCGCGGCGCCTCGATCCACACCCGGTACGCGGCGGGCGACCCGGCCCACGCCGCGCCGACCCCCTCGGCCAGCAGGACGGGCGCGGGCGGGATCTCCTCGGGCGGCCCGTACGCCTCGCGGTGCCAGTGGAACCGGCGCAGGACGGCCGGGCGGCCGTCCCGCAGCGGCGCCAGCACCGTCCGCTCGAACGGCTCCCACCAGGTCAGCGGGTCGGCGTCCCACGGCACGCGGAAGTCGTCCGACCGCACCACCGGCGCGCCCGCCAGCACCTGCGCGAGCCGGGCCGCGAACGTCGACTTGCCCCCGCCGCTCGGCCCGTCGATCGCGACGAGCCGCACCCGCCCGCAGGACGGCGCCCGCGCGAGCAGGCGCGCGGCGAGCGCCGGGTAGGTGGTCGCGGTCTCCGGCATGGACGGCATACTTCCAGGTGCTCGTCCGACGACCGGAAGGGGGCGGGGATGGACCTGCTCGGGGAGACCGGCGGCCCGGTGCGGGTCGCGGGGCGGGAGCTGGCGCGGGACGAACTGCTGCGCCGGGCGTCGGCCGTCGCCGCCCGGATCGGCGGCGCGGACGCGGTCGCCGTGCACGCCGCCGCGTCCCTGGAGACGGTCGCGGCCGTCGTCGGCGGGATCCTCGCGGGCGTCCCGGTGGTGCCGGTGCCGCCCGACTCGGGACCGGACGAGCGGGCCCACATCCTCGGCGACTCCGGCGCCGAGCTGCTGCTCGGCGCGCGCGGCACCGCGACCCTCGACGGGGAGCCGCCGCTGGTGCCCGTCGACGACCTCCCGCCGGGCGACGCCGGTCCCGGCGAACCTCCGCCCGACGCGACCGCCTTGATCCTCTACACCAGCGGGACGACGGGCGCGCCCAAGGGCGTGCTGATCTCCCGCGGCGCGATCGCCGCCGGCCTCGACGCGCTCGCCGACGCGTGGGCGTGGACCCCCGGCGACGTCCTGGTGCACGGGCTGCCGCTGTTCCACGTGCACGGCCTGGTCCTCGGCGTCCTCGGCGCGCTGCGCGTCGGGTCGCCGCTCGTCCACACCGGGCGGCCGCGGCCCGAGGCGTACGCGGCGGCCGCGCGGGACGACGGCGGCACGCTGTTCTTCGGCGTCCCGACGGTGTGGTCGCGGACGGTCGCGGACGCGGCGTCGGCGGAGGCGCTGCGCGGCGCCCGGCTGCTGGTGTCGGGGAGCGCGCCGCTGCCGGTGCCCGTCTTCGAACGGCTCGAGGCCCTCACCGGGCACCGTCCGGTCGAGCGGTACGGCATGACCGAGACCCTCATCACCGTCAGCGCGCGCGCCGACGGCGAACGGCACCCGGGGTACGTGGGGACGCCGCTGCCGGGCGTCGAGACGCGGCTGCGGGCGGAGGACGGCGCGCCCGTCCCGCCGGACGGCGAGACGCCCGGCGAGCTGCACGTCCGCGCGCCGCTGCTGTTCAAGGGGTACCTCAACCGCCCCGAGGCGACCGCCGCGTCGTTCACCGCCGACGGCTGGTTCCGCACCGGAGACATCGCCGCCGTCGCGCCGGACGGACGGCACCGCATCGTCGGCCGCGCCTCCACCGACCTGATCAAGAGCGGCGGTTACCGGATCGGCGCGGGCGAGGTCGAGAACGCGCTGCTGGCGCATCCGGCCGTGCGGGAGGCGGCGGTCGTCGGCACCCCGCACGCGGACCTGGGCGAGCAGGTCACCGCCTACGTCGTCGCGGACGGCGCGGACGAGCGGGCGCTGATCGACTTCGTCGCCGGGCGGCTCTCGGCCCACAAGCGTCCCCGCGCCGTCCACCTCGTCGACGGGCTCCCGCGCAACGCGATGGGGAAGGTGGTGAAGACCCGGCTCGGCGAGCTCTGACGCACCGGGTCAGGGAAGCGCAAGGCCAGGGGAGCCCGAGGTCAGGGGAGCAGGGACGGGAGCAGGGGGCGCACGAGGGCGCGGGCGTCCGACTCCGGCGGGTCGGGCGTGTCGGCGCCCTCGGCGAAGTAGCGCAGGAACCCCTGCTGGAAGCAGGCGCCGATCAGCAGCGCCGCCGCCGCGGCGGTGTCGGCGTCCGCCGCGACCCGGCCGAGGTCGCGTTCGGCGTCGAGGTACCGGGCGAGGTCGCGGACGGGCACGTGCGGGCCCGCCCCGTACTTGCGCAGCGACTCGCGGGTCGCGGCCATGAGCGGCGGCTGCGCGACCATGGACGCCATCATCGGGAACGCCCGCCGGTAGAAGCGCAGCCCGTTGTGCGCCACGGTGACGAGGTTCGACTCGACGGTGCGGCGGCCGGGCTCGCCCGCGACCGAGAACGCGGGCATGCGCTCCTTCAGGACGAGCATCATCAGCTCCTCCTTGTCGCGGAAGTGCTTGTAGAGCAGCGCCTCGGAGTACCCGGCCGCCTTGGCGATCTCCTTGGTGGTGGCGCGGGCGACGCCGCGCTCGCGCATGACGGCCGCCGCCGCGTCCAGGATCCGGTCCCGCGCGCCCATCCGGCTCCCTCCGCTTGACAGTGAGTGAATGCTAACCCAATCTGGGGGTTAGTGAAAGTTCACTCACCCCTCTCGGCAGGAGGCACCATGCGGCTCACGATCTTCGGCGCGACCGGCGGCACCGGACTGCGGGTCGTCCGCCGGGCGCTCATCGACGGCCACCGGGTCACCGCCGTGGTGCGCGACCCGGCCCGGCTCCCCGCCGACCTGCGCGACCGCGCCGGCGGCCCGGCCCTCGACGTCGTCCGCGCGGACGTCATGGACCCCGACGCCGTGCAGGCCGCCGTGAAGGGCCGCGACGCCGTCGTCTCCGCCATCGGCACCCGGGAGGGACGCGCCCCCACCACCGTCTGCGCGGACAGCGCGCGCAGCATCACCGCGGCGATGGCGGCGGCCGGCGAGCGGCGGTTCGTCATGGTCAGCGCCTCCGGGTTCGCCAACGGCCCCGGCGACGACCCGCTCACCCGGTTCGTCGTCAAGCCCCTCCTGCTGAAGCCGATGCTCAAGCACGCGTTCGCCGACATGAGGCGCGCCGAGGACGTCGTCCGCGCATCCGGCCTCGACTGGACGATCGTCCGCCCGCCCCGGCTCACCGACGGCGACGGCAAGGGCCGCTACCGGGCCGCGGTGGACCGCAACGTCCTCGGCGGCTTCACCCTCGCCCGCGCCGACCTCGCCCTCGCGCTGCTCGACCACGCCGCCGACCCGTCCTCCATCGGACGCGTCGTCAGCGTCGCCGGCTGAGCAGGGCGGATGACACCCGTCACGCGAATCGGCTGACAGCCGCCGGGGGAAGCGGTGACAGCCGCTTCTACCGGCGGGGCGGCGCCCGCCGCGACGCTGGGCCCATGCACGCGAACCAGGTGATCAGCGTCGAGCGGCTGCGGCAGCGGTACGGCGACCACGAGGCCGTCGCCGGCGTCTCGTTCGAGGTCGGGGAGGGCGAGCTGTTCGCCCTCCTCGGCACCAACGGGGCCGGCAAGACCACCACCATGGAGACCCTCGAGGGGTTCCGCCCGGCCGGCGCGGGGACCGTCCGGGTCCTCGGCCGCGACCCGTACCGCGAGCGCCGCGCCGTCCGCCCGCAGATCGGGATCATGCTGCAGGAGGGCGGGTTCTGGGGCGACCTCACGGTCGCCGAGACCACCGCCCACTGGCGCGGCTTCACGCCCCGCGCGCGGCCCGCCGCCGAGGTGCTCGGGCTCGTCGGGCTGGAGGACCGGGCCGGGGTGAAGGTCCGGCAGCTGTCCGGCGGGCAGAAACGCCGCCTCGACCTCGCGCTGGCGCTCCTCGCCCGGCCCCGCGTCCTGTTCCTGGACGAGCCCACCACCGGCATGGACCCCGAGGCCCGGCACGCCACCTGGCGGATCGTCCGGGACCTGGTCCGGGACGGCACCACGGTCCTGCTGACGACGCACTACCTGGAGGAGGCCGAGCAGCTCGCCGACCGGCTGGCGATCATGCACCGGGGCGTGATCGAGCAGACCGGCACCGTCGCCGAGGTCGTCGCCGGCCACGGCGACCGCATCACCTTCCAGATGCCCGAGCGGCTCCAGGTCCGCGAACTGCCCGCCCTCGGCGGCGTCCCCGCGGAGATCACCGTGGACGGCGGCCGCGCCACCGCCGCCTACACCGTGCGCGGCGACGGCCTGCAGGCGGGCCTGTACGAGCTGCTGCGCTGGGCGGACGCGTCCGGCGTCGCGCTCGACGGCCTGCAGGCGCGCAGCGCGTCCCTCGAGGACGTCTTCCTCCGCACCGCCACCGCCGCCGCGACCCCCGAAGGAGCGTCCCGATGACCGCCGCCGCCCCCCGCCGCCGCGGGATCGCCCCGCCCGACGTGTCGGCCCGGTCCCTCGCGCGCGTCGCGCGGTTCGACGCCGTCCTCCTCTACCGCAACCGCACCGCCCTGTTCACCGTCTTCGGCCTGCCCGTCCTGTTCATCGCGATGCTCGTCCCGATGCGCGGCCAGGACGTCGACGGCGTGGACGGCGCCCTCCTGCAGGGCACCGGCCACCTCGCGTTCTTCCTCGTCTTCGCGGTCTTCATGAACCTGGTGAACGTTTTCACGGCCCGCCGCGAGGACCTCACCCTCAAGCGGCTGCGCGGCACGGCCCTGTCCGACGCCGAGATCCGCGGCGGCAGCGTCCTCACCGCGACCGCCGCGTACGCGGCGCAGGCCGCGCTGCTGCTCGTCGTGCTCGGCACCGCCTTCGGCGGCCGGTTCCCCGCGGACCCGCTGCTGCTGCTCGCCGGGCTCGCCGGCGGCACCGCCGTCTTCGCCCTGCTGGCGTTCGCGGTGTCCGGGCTCACCCCGAACGCCGAACTCGCGCAGCTCACCGTCCTGCCGATCATGTTCGGCTGCATGGCGGGCGGCGGCGTGATGTTCCCGCTGGACGCCCTGCCCGACGCCCTCGCCGCCGCCTGCCGCTGGCTGCCGCTGACCCCGGTCGTCGAGATCACCCGCACCGCCTACTTCGGTCAGGACTTCACCGGCACCGCCGAGCACGCCGCGCTGGGCGTCGCCGAGGGCTGGGCGGCGTGCGTCCGGTCGTTCGCCGTCCTCGTCGTCTGGGGCGTCGTCGGCGCCGAGGCGGCCAAGCGCTGGTTCCGCTGGGAACCGCGCCGCGGCTGAGCGGCCGGATACCGTACCCGGGGGAAAGGGGGAACCGGTCATGGCGGTCGCCACGAAGGCCGAACTCGAAGAGCAGAACGCCGTGCGGCTGGAGCGCTACCGCAAGGTGACGCAGCGGTCCTTCATGATGGCCGGGGTCGCGTTCGTCGCAGTCGGCCTGGGCGCGCTCGGGCCGTCCTACAGCGAGGGCGACATCGGGATCCCCGTCGTCGTCGCCGCCCTCGCCGGCCTGGGCCTGCTGCTGTGGTTCTACCTCCGGCTCGTCCGGGAGGGCCTGGACGGCGGCGCCCCGCGCCGCGACATCGTCCTCAGCGGCGCGGTCACCGCCGCGCTGGGCTCGATGATCCTCACCAACCCCGTGTGGTGCATCATCCCGGCGTTCTGGGTGTCGGCGGTGGTGCTGTCGCCGGTGAGCCGCCGCCGGATCGCGGCCCTGTGCACCGGGACGGCGGCCTTCTGCGCGGTCCTCGCCACGATCTCCGCCGAGCGGAACTTCGACAACGGGAACGTCTCCTGGCTGAAGACCCTGCCCGTCTTCTTCGTCGTCTTCCTGGCGAGCTGCCTGCTCGTCGCGTGGGTCAACCGGTACCAGCGCCGCATGTGGGACATGCACCTGGAGGCGTACGCCGCCCGCGACGCCGTCGCCCGGCTCGCCGTCACCGAGGAGCGGCTCCGCTTCTCCCGGGACCTGCACGACCTGCTCGGCCACAGCCTCTCGCTGATCGCGGTGAAGAGCGAGCTCGCGCTGCGGATGGCCGAGACCGACCCGGCCCGCGCGGGCGCCGAGATGGCCGACGTCCGCACCGCCGCCCGGGAGGCGCTGCGGGAGGTGCGGGCCGCCGTCCGCGGCTACCGCGCCGTCGAGCTGGACGCCGAGCTCGCCGGGGTGCGCGCGGTGCTCGAGGCGGCGGGCGTCCGCTGCACGGCCGACGAGCCCCCGGCGGATCTCCCGTCCGAGGTCGGCGCCGTGCTCGCCTGGGTGATCCGGGAGGGCGCCACCAACGTGATCAAGCACAGCGAGGCCCGCCGCTGCACCGTCTCCCTGACCGTCTATGGTCATGCCGTGGTCCTGGAGATGCGCAACGACGGCGTCCGCCCGCGCGGCGCCGAGACCCCCGGGTCCGGCCTCATCGGGCTCGAGGAGCGGGTCGCCGTCCTCGGCGGCGAGATCAACGCCGGACGGCACGGCCGGGACGGCTTCCTCCTGCGGGCCGTCGTCCCGCTGCCCGCCGGGGGCGCGGGCCCCGCGGGCGAGTCCGCGGGCGAGCCCGTCCGGGCGGCTGGGACGGAGCGGTGATCCGGGTCCTGCTGGCCGACGACGAGCACCTCATCCGCGGCGCCGTCGCCGCGCTGCTCGGCCTGGACCCCGACCTGGAGGTCGTCGCGGAGGTCGGCCGCGGCGACGAGGTCGCCGCGGCCGTCGCCGCGCACGATCCGGACGTCGCCGTCCTCGACATCGAGATGCCCGGCGCGGACGGCCTGACCGTCGCCGAGGAGCTGCGCTCGTCCGGCGCCCGCTGCGCGGTGTGCATCCTCACCAGCTTCGGCCGTCCCGGGTACCTGCGCCGCGCCATGTCCGCCGGGGTCCGCGGATTCGTCCCGAAGGACGCCCCCACCGAGGAACTGGCCGCCGCCATCCGCAAGGTCCACGCCGGGGGCCGCTACCTGGACGCCGAACTCGCGGCCGCCGCCATGGAGGCGGGCGACAACCCGCTCACCGAACGGGAACGCGAGATCCTCCGCCAGATCGCCGCGGGCTCCGACACGTCCGGCATCGCCGCCCGCCTGCACCTGTCGGAGGGCACCGTCCGCAACTACCTGTCGTCGGCGATGACGAAGCTGGGCGCCTCCGGCCGCCTCGCCGCCGTGCGGGCCGCCCAGGAGATGGGCTGGATCTGACCACGCTTCGCGGACAGGCCGGCCCTCCCCTGCAAGGATTTCGGACGATGGCGGTCCGCGCTCCCCGTGTGCACGGGGGCGGTGGCCCTTAGGGTTGTGGCGTGAGCGAGCCATTGGTCGAGCGGATGCGGGAGTTCGGCGAGACGATCTTCGCCGAGATGTCGGCCCTGGCGGTCCGGACGGGCGCGATCAATCTGGGCCAGGGCTTCCCGGATTCCAGCGGCCCGGCGGGCATGCTGGACATCGCCGTGGACGCCATCCGAACCGGGGACAACCAGTACCCGCCGGGGCCCGGGACGGGCGAACTGCGGGAGGCGGTGGCGGCGCAGAGGCTCGGCCGGTACGGGCTGGCGTACGATCCCGCGACGGAGGTGTTCGTCACCGTCGGGGCCACCGAGGGCATCGCGGCGTCCGTCCTCGCCCTCGCCGAACCGGGCGACGAGGTGATCGTCTTCGAGCCCTATTACGACTCCTACGCCGCCGTGATCGCCCTCGCCGGGGCGGTCCGGCGGCCCGTCACGCTCCGTCCAGCCGGGGGCCGGTTCGCCTTCGACCCGGACGAGCTGCGGGCCGCCGTCACGCCCCGCACCCGGCTGATCCTCGTGAACTCGCCGCACAACCCGTCCGGGACGGTCTTCACGCGCGGCGAACTGGAGACGATCGCCGACCTCTGCCGGGAGCACGACCTGGTCGCCGTCACCGACGAGGTGTACGAGTACCTGACGTTCGACGACGCCGAGCACGTCCCGCTCGCGGCCCTCGACGGGATGCGGGAACGGACGGTGTCGGTGTCGTCGGTCGGCAAGTCGTTCTCCGTCACCGGCTGGAAGACCGGCTGGGTGACGGCCCCCGCGCCGTTCGTCCGGGCCGTGCAGTCGGTGAAGCAGTTCCTCACGTTCGCGGTCAGCGCCCCGTACCAGCGGGCCGCCGCCTACGCGCTGACGAACGAGATCGCCTGGGTCGAGGAGCTGCGCAAGTCGCTGCAGGGCAAGCGCGACCGGCTCGTCACCGGGCTGGAGGCGGCGGGCTTCGACGTGTACCGGCCGCAGGGGACGTACTTCGTGCAGGCCGACATCCGGCCGCTGGGCTTCACCGACGGCATGGAGCTGGCCCGGGCGCTGCCGGGACGGGCGGGGGTCGTCGCGATCCCGACGCAGGTGTTCTACGACCACGCGGACGCGGGCGCGCACTTCGTCCGGTTCGCGTTCTGCAAGAAGGACGAGGTCATCGACGCGGCCGTCGAGCGGCTCGCCCGGCTCCGCTGAAAAATCGGAGGCGCCTGTAAAGGAGGCGCCGCGGGCGGGACTACATGACGACATGTTCCCGACCCCAGACGGGAGTCCTCCGTGGACGATCCCGAGTCACGGTTCACCGGGCTCTACGACGAGTACCACCGGCGCGTGCTGGCGTACGCGCTGGCGCACGCGGAGCCGCACACGGCCGAGGACATCGCGGGCGAGACGTTCCTGATCGCCTGGCGGCGCCTCGACCAGGTCCGCGACCCCGCCCTGCCCTGGCTGCTCGGCGTCGCCCGCAACCTGCTGCGCAAGCAGTACGACCGGGGCCGGCGCGGCCGTGCCCTGGCCGAGCGGATCCGGGCGCTCACCACGTCCGCGGACCTGGCGGCGTGGGACGTCGCCGAGCACGTCGTCGAGCGCGCGGCGGCGCTCGAGGCGATCGCGGCGCTGCCCGAACGCGACCTGGAGATCCTGACGCTCGTCACCTGGCACGGCCTGGACTCCCGGCAGGCCGCGACGGTCGTCGGCTGCTCGGTCCCGGCCTTCGCCGTCCGGCTGCACCGCGCCCGCAGGCGGCTCGCCCGCGCCCTGGACGCCGCACCGGCGCCCGTTCCCGCCCGTCCCGCCCCGGCCGCCGGGGAGGCGGCCCGATGAACACCGGAGACACCGTGCCGAACAGCGACACCGCCGAGCGCGCGCTGCGCGCCCTCAGGCCCGCCGCGCTGGACGACCTGGCCCGCGACGCCCACGAGCGCCGCCGCGACGAGGACCTGGCCCGCATCCTGCGCACCTCCCGGCGGCCCGCCGCCCGGCGGCCGCTGCCGCGCCGTCCCGTCCTGCTGATCGCGAGCGTCGCGGCCGGCGCGTGCGCCGTCACGGGCGTCGCCGTGACGGCGGGCGGCGACCCGGC
>NZ_JBHTJA010000123.1:0-17659 GCF_042675525.1 Actinomadura sediminis | reverse complement strand
CGCACGCCGCCGGGTGCCCGGACTGGCGCCGCCGCGCCGCGCTGCGCACCGCGGTGCTGCTCGCCGCCGCGCCCGCCCCGGTGCTCCCCGCCGCGCTGCGGCACCGCGTCATGCACACCGCCACCGACCCGGAGCTCGCGGCGCACCGCGCGGACATCGCCGCGCGCGGCGGCGCCCTCACCCCCGACGGCCTGCCGGTCCAGCCGGACGTCCCGTCCCCGTTCACCCGCCGCTGGCTGTTCACCGTCGGCGGGATGGCGGGCGCCCTCGGGGCGGCGCTGGTCGCGGTGGTCGCGATGGGGCCCGGCATCGGCGGCGGCACGCTCTCGTGGCCGCCGTTCGGCACCGAGCCGCAGCCGTCGATCACCAGCCCGTCCCCGTCCCCCGGCGCGGGCGACGGCGACCGGTCGGCCGGTTCGGCGGGCGGGCCCGGCGGGACCGGGCCCGGCGGCGTGCAGCCGCCGCCCATGAACCCGCAGACGCGGCCGGAGGGCCCGTCGCCCGCGCGGCCTCCGTCGTCGCGCCCGCCGGCCACGCCGAGCGTGCCGTCGCCACCCCCGTCGAACCCGCCGGAGGAGCGCGGCGTTCTCGTCGTCAACCCGAGCAAGGTGCAGCTGAACGGCGGCAAGACCGCGAACGTCAGCCTGGCCGCCGAGGACGGCCCGGTGCAGTGGACCGCGATGGCGTCGACCAGCCAGCTCGAACTGTCGCAGATGCAGGGCGGCATGCCCGAGGACGGCACCATGCACCTGACCGTCACGCTGCGCACGGCGCTGATCGGCCTGCCGGGCAACGGCAAGATCACCTTCACCGACTCCGAGGGCTTCCCCCACGTCGTCGAGGTCGAATGGGGCCTGACCCTGCTCTGACCGTCCGGTCCTACAGGCCGACTCCTACAGGCCGACTCCTACAGGCCGACGCCGCCGGTGGCGTCGACGACCTGCGCGGTCACCCAGCGCGCGTCGTCGGACGCGAGGAACGCGGCGACGTCGGCGATGTCGTCCGGACGCCCCACCCGGCGGAGCGCCGCCCGCGTCGACCACTCCGCGTCGGCCTCGGCGTTCCCGCGCAGCCAGTCGGCGTTCATGTCGGTGTCGACGATGCCGGGGGCGACGGTGTTCGCGGTGATGCCGCGCGGGCCGAGCAGCTCGGCGAGGTTGCGGGTGAAGACGTCCAGGGCGCCCTTGGTGGCGCCGTAGCCCATGATCGCGGGCATCGCGAGCCGCGACGCGCCGCTGCCGATGTTGATGATCCGGCCGCCGTCGCGGAGCCGGGGCAGCGCCTGCTGGACGATGAAGAACGGTGCGCGAACGTTGACCGCGTAGACCCGGTCGAACGCCTCCTCGGTCATCGTCTCCAACCCCTCGTAGAGGGTTTCGCCCGCGTTGTTGACGATGACGTCGACGCCGCCGCCGGGGACGTACTGCTCGATCTCCTTGTCGAAGGCGGCCCAGAGCCGGTGGGCGTCGCCGTGCTCGCCCAGTTCGGCCTGGATCGCGAACGCGCGCCCGCCGTCCGTCCGGATCCGCTCCACCAGGCCGCCCGCCGCGGCGGCGTTCCGCGCGTAGGTGAGCGCGACGACGGCGCCGTCCCGCGCGAACCGCTCGGCGATCGCCCGTCCGATGCCGCGTCCGCCGCCGGTGACCAGCGCGACCTTGCCGTCCAGTGCCGTGCCCATGAGCCGCCTCCTTTTTTGATCGATCGCTCAAGAAAAGACCGTAGCACGTTTCTTGAGCGAGCGCTCTACAATGGGGGCATGGCAGAGCGACGGACGGTCCGCGGGCGGCCGCGCGGCTTCGACCGCGACGAGGCGCTGGGGCGCGCGCTGACGCTGTTCTGGGAACGCGGCTACGAGGCCACCTCGGTCAGCGACCTCACCGCCGCGATGGGCATCCGCCCGGCCAGCCTGTACGCGGCGTTCGGCGACAAGAAGTCCCTGTTCAAGGAGGTCGTCGACGCCTACGGGCGGACGCCGGCGGGGACGTACATGGCGGCGGCGCTGCGGGAGGAGCCCACCGCCCGCGCGGCGTTCGCCCGGATGCTGCGGGACGCCGCCGTCCACCAGTCCGGCACCGCGCACCCGCCCGGCTGCCTCGTCATCAGCGCCGCCACCAACGTGACCGCCGGCGACGAGGAGATCGCCGCGTTCCTGCGCGGGATGCGCGAGGCCAACAAGGCGAGGTTCCGCGACCGCCTCCGCGCGGCCCGCGACGCGGGCGAGCTGCCCGCCGACGCCGACACCGACGGGCTCGCGGACTACTTCGCCGCGATCGTCCAGGGCATGTCGCAGCAGGCCCGCGACGGCGCGACCGAGGCCGAGCTCGCCCGCATCGCCGACCGCGCCATGGCCGCCTGGCCCGCGTAGGGACCGGCCGCGAAGTCCTGGGGAACCCGCCGGGTCCGGGTCGGCAAGTACGGGTGTCCGACCGCAGAACCGAGAGGTCCCCCATGAGCATGGACGGCGATGATGCCTCCCATATCGGGCGTTCCCGGGACGATCCCGAAGCGTTCGCCGAGATCTTCCGCCGGCACGCGCCCGGTCTGAAGCGCTACGTGACCCGCCGTCTCGGCGCCGGCGCCGCCGAGGACGTCGTCGCCGAGACGTTCCTCGCCGCGTTCCGCCAGCGGCACCGCTACGACCTCGACCGTCCCGACGCGCGCCCCTGGCTGTTCGGCATCGCGACGAACCTGATGGGACGCCACGTCCGCACGGAGGTACGGCAGCTGCGGGCGCTGCGCCGCACCGGCGCCGACCCCGTCACCGAGCCGTTCGCCGACCGCAGCGACGAGCGCGTCACCGCCCAGGCCGGCGGCCCGCGGATCGCCGCCGCGCTCGCCGCCATGCCGAAGGGACAGCGCGACGCGCTGCTGCTGTTCGCGTGGGGCGGCCTGTCGTACGTCCAGGTGGCCGAGGCCCTGGGCGTGCGGCTCGGGACGGTCCGTTCCCGCATCAACCGGGCGCGGCGCAGGCTGCGCGCCGACCTCGGCGAACTCGACGAATCCCCCCGCCACACGATCGTGCACCAGGAGCCCGTCCATGACTGAGATCGACCGACTCCGGGAATTCCGGTCCGAGGTGCCCCGATCGCCCGGGCTGGACGCCGAGGAGGCGCGGCTCCGGGCGGCCATCGCCGGGGCGCCGGATCCGGCCGCCGGGGGAACCCGCCGCCGGTTCCGGCCCCGCGGCCGGACGGCCCTCGCCGGAGCCCTCGCCGCCGGTGCGGCGGTCGCCGTCGCGGCCGTGGCCGTCGCCGTGGACGACCCCGCCCCCGGCGCGCCGGGGGCGATCGTCCGGACGATGCCGGTCGCGCACGTCCGGGTCCTCCAGCAGGCGGCGGACCGGGCGGGCGCGACCCCCGAACTGCACCCGAAGCCCGGGCAGTTCCTCGTCTTCGAGTCGCAGATGATGAACACGGCCGAGGTGAACGACGCCGACGGCCACGCCCGCTACCTGCACCGGGAGAAGCGCACCATGTGGCGGCCCGTCGAGGGCGACGCGACGCGGGCCGTCCTGCGGACCACGGTCCTGCCGCCGAAGCAGTGGCCCGGTCGGCCCGTCCCGAAGGTCGCCCTTCAGGGCGTCGGTGAGACCGGCACCGAGAAGGCCGCCGACTTCGACGATGTCGCCGAGTGGCTGCGCACCGACTACGCGTACCTCCGCGAGCTCCCCGCCACGGCGGAGGGCATGTACGCGCACCTGTACGCGCACCTGGGGACGGGCCCGCGGGCCGACGCGCAGGCATGGCAGAACCTCGGCGGGATGCTCACCGAGGCGTACATGCCCGCCGCGCAGCGGGCCGCCCTGTTCCGCGCCGCCGCCGCGATCCCCGGCGTCACGACGGTCGGGACGGCCGTGGACGCCGCCGGCCGGACGGGCGTCGCGGTCGCGCTGGACGTGCCGGGCACCGGCGTCCGCACCGAGTACATCTTCGACCCCGACACCTACCGCTACCTGGGCGAACGCGGCGTCGTCACGGACGCGTCGCTCGCGCAGGCCCCGGTCGGCACCGTCCTGACCGCCACCGCCCAGCTCAACGTGCGGGTCGCCGACGCACCGCCCCCGGTGCGATGACCTCGGACACCGCGAGCGCGGCGAGCGCGACGGCGGCGGCGACGAGGGCGACGCGGTCCGCGCCGGCCCACGCGACCCCCGCCGCGCCGACCGCGCCGGACAGCGAGATCGCGAGGTAGAGGGCGGCCTGGTTCAGCGGGACCAAGACGGGCGCCGCGGCGGGGTCCAGCGTGATGATGCGGTGCTGCTGCGGCGTCGTGACGGCGAACGCGACGAGACCGTACGCGGCGACCGTCACGACGGCCGCGGCGAACGTTCCCCTGATCGCCGGGACGGCGCACAGCACGGCGGCGAGGAGCGCGAGCGCCCCGGCGACGATCGTCCGCCCGCCGAACCGGTCGGCCAGCGCGCCGGCGGCGAGGTTGCCCGCGAGACCCGCGAGGCCGAGCGTGCTCAGCAGGACGGCGAGCCGGGTCCCCGAGCCGCCGGTCGCGGGCTCGAAGATCGCCGAGATGTAGGTGTAGGGCAGGTAGATCGCGGTGAACGCGAGCACCGTGGTCGCCAGCAGCGCGAGGACGCGCCGGTCGCCGAGCGGGCGCAGCCGTTCCCGGAGCGCGGGGGCGGCGGGCGTCCGCGCGTCCCGGGGCAGCAGCGCGAGCACGCCGGCGAGGCCGAGCACGGTGAGCGCGGTGACGAACCACATCGCGGCCCGCCAGCCGAGCGTCCCGCCGAGGGCGGTGCCGAACGGCGCGCCGAGCGCGGTGGCCGCGGTGAAGCCGGTCACCGTCGCTCCGATCGCCCGGCCCCGCCGCTCGGGCGGGACGATCGCGGCGGCGGTGACGGACGCGGCGGGCACGAACAGCCCGAGGCCGGCCGCGGCGACGACCTGGGCGGCCAGGACGGCCGGGAAGGACGGCGCGACCGCGGTGGCCGCGCCGCCGAGGGCGCAGAGCAGTGCGCCCGCCGCCAGCACCCTGCGGCGCGGCCATCCGCCGGTGAGCGTGCCGAGCACGGGGGCGGCGACGGCGGCCGACACGGCGAAGACCGTGACGATCTGCCCTGCGGCGGTCACCGGGACGTCCAGTGTCGCGCCGATGGGCGCCAGCAGCCCGGGGAGGACGAACTCGCCGGTGCCGGCGGCGAAGACGCCGAACCCGAGTGCGGCGACCCCCCACCGGTTCGTCCGGGGGACCTCGCCCGTCCGGTCCTCCGGGGGTGCGGCTCGCTGGGACACGGTGACCTCCAAAACGGTACTGATCGGTTCCGAATGAAGGACGGTACTGATCGGTTCCGTATGGCGTCAATGTGCGCTATCGTCACGGGCATGCCGACACGGGCCCGGGAACGACTCGTCGAGACGGCGGGCGAGTTGTTCTACGCGGAAGGAGTCCGCGCCGTCGGAGTGGAGCGGCTGCTGGCCGTCTCCGGAGTGGGCCGCGCGTCCTTCTACCGGCACTTCGCGGGCAAGGACGAACTCGTCGTCGCGGTCCTGCGCGCCCAGGGAGAGGAATGGCGCGCGTGGCTGCGCACGGCCGTCGAGGACCGCGGTGGCGGGCCGCTGGCGATCTTCGACGCGCTGGCCGAGCGGCTCGCCGCGGACGACTTCCGCGGCTGCGCGGCCATCAACGCGATGGTCGAGACCGCGGACCCCGGCGCCGCGGCGCACCGCGTCGCCGCCGAGCACAAGCGGGACGTCGCCGCCTACGTGGCGGGCCTGCTGCGCGCGGCGGGCCACCCCGACCCGGCCGCCCTCGCCGAGCAGTTCATGATCCTCATCGACGGGGCGATCGTCACCGCGCTGCGCGAGCGCGGCCCCGCGCCGGCCGTCCGGGCCGGCCGGATCGCGGCCCGCCTGCTCGGCGAATGAGGTCCGGTCAGCTCTGGGTCGGCTGGTTGCGGACGGTCTCCAGGCGGTCGCCGAGGGCCTCCTGGACGCGCGCCTCCATCGCCCGCGCGATGAACGGGTCGACGACCATCTTCACCAGCGGGCGCATCCGCCGCACGACCGCCGCGACCTCGGCGACGTCCTCGCCGCCCGGCCCGGGCCGGGCGAGCCGGTCGAACACGTGCTCCTCGACGAGCCCGACGAACCGGCCCGCGATGACCTCGCAGTCGTCCCGGATCTGCGCGGCGATGTCGAGGACGGCGTCCAGCGGGATGCCCGCCGCGACGAGTTCGGCGCCGACGTGCAGCAGCCGCGGGCTCGGCACGCGGTAGCCGTCGCCCTCCGGTTCGATGAGGCCGAGCTCGATCGTCCGCTGCCGGAACCGCCCGACCTCCTCCTCGTCCAGCCCGGTGCCGAACATCTCGACGAGCTCGGCGTCGGTCGCGGTGCCGGGGATCTCGTCCGACCACGGGTCGGTGAGCACCTTCTCCAGCCCCAGGACCTCGCCGACGTCCTTGCCGGTCTGCCAGGCGGTCAGCAGCTCCTTGATGATCGCCAGGGTGTAGCCGCGGGCGAGCAGCTTCCCGATCAGCCGGAGCCGGGCGAGATGGTTGTCGTCGTACAGGCCGACCCGGCCTTGCAGACGCGGCGGCGGCAGCAGGCCCCGGTCCTGGTAGGCCCGGATGTTGCGGACGGTGCTCCCGCCGATCCGCGCCAGCTCGTCGATTCGGTACTCGGCCATCCCCACCCGCCGGTGTCGTCCGCCTTGACCGGCGTGATCTTACTCCGCCAGTATCTGTGACATCGAACGATGACAAGGTGGCGCCGATGGCGGAACCCCGCGTGCCGTACGACATCGAGGAGACGCTCCTCGGCGGTCCGCTGCACCTGACCCGCCGGGAGGTCGAGGACGCCGCGGGCCTGTCCGGCGACCTCGCGGTGCGGATCTGGCAGGCCCTCGGCTTCCCCACTCCGAAGGACGACGAGGTCGCCTTCACCGACGGGGACGTGCGGGCGCTCCGCGAGATCCGCGACCTCCTCGACGGCGACCTCGTCGACGAGGAGATGGTGCTCCAGCTCGTCCGGGCCGTCGGGCAGACGATGGGACGGCTCGCGAGCTGGCTCGGCGACGTGTGGCTGCTGCGGCTGAGCGCGCTCCTGCCCCCGGACGAACCGATGACCACCGACCTCGTCGTGACGGCCCTCGGCTCGACCGAGGAGCTGCGGCCCGCGTTCGAGCGGCTGCTCCTGCACGGCTGGCGGCGGCAGCTCGCCGCCGCGGGGCTGCGCGCCGCCGCGGGCACCGCCGCCGCCCGCACCGACCCCGCGGCCGGCCTCGCGCGCCTCGCCGTCGGGTTCGCCGACGTCGTGTCGTTCACCCGGCTGAGCCGCCGCCTGAACGCCGACGAGCTGGCGGCGTTCGTCGAACGGTTCGAGTCCGGGGCCACCGAGGTGGTCGCGGAGGCGGGCGGCCGGATCGTGAAGACGCTCGGCGACGAGGTCCTGTTCGTCGTCGCCGAACCGGCCGCGGCCGCCGAGGCCGGGCTGCGGCTCGCCGAACGGTTCGCGGCCGAGCCCGGCTTCCCGGACGTCCGGGTCGGCATGGCGTACGGGGAGGTCGTCCAGCGGCTCGGCGACGTGTTCGGCACCCCCGTCAACCTCGCCGCACGCCTCACCGCCACCGCCTACCCGGGCACGGTGCTCGTCGACGGCGGGCTCGCCGAGGCCCTCGACGGGTCCCGGTTCGACGTGTCCGCGCTGCGTCCCCGCCCCCTGCAGGGCCTCGGCCGCGTCCGCCCCCGCCTCCTGCGCCGTCCCCGCAACGGCTGATCAGCCGGACGCCGCCGCGACCAGCGGGCGCAGGGTCGAGTACGCCCACGCGGCGAGGGTCGTCGGCGTCGTGGTGATCACGTCGCGGGGCTGCTCGGGGACGAGGTCGCGGGTGCCGGCGGCCATCCCGACGATCCCCTCGACGGCCGTCGGGTGCAGGCCCGCCGCCCGCAGCGCCGCACGGACGTCGTCGTCCCGCACGGCCTCGACCCGCACGCGATGGCCGAGCGCGCCGGTCAGCACCTCGGCGACCCGCGTGAACGAGAGGTCCTCGGGCCCGTGGACGGCCTGCACCGTGCGGCCCCGCCACTCCTCGTTCAGCAGCCGCGCGGCCACCACGTCGCCGATGTCGCGCGGATCCACCCACGGCATGGGCGCGTCGGGCTCGAACGTCGTGGTGAGGACGCCGCGCGCCAGGCCGTCCAGGTCCTGCATCAGGTTGGTGAAGAAGTAGGCGCAGCGCAGGTGCAGGACGTCGGCGCCGATGGCGTCGAGCGCCTCCTCGATCCGGGCGAGCCCGTCGACGTGCCCGGCGCCGTGCCGCCGCTCCGCGCCGACGCTGCTCAGCAGCACGACCCGCGCGACGTCGCCCGCACGCACCGCGTCCACCAGCGCGGACGCCGTCCGCGCGGACGTCTCGATCGGATCCTCGGACGTGTGCGGCGTCGGGTCCACCCAGAACACCGTGCGGGCCCCGGCGGTCGCCTTCCGGACGTACGCGGCGTCGGTCAGGTCGCCCTGCCGGACGTCGACGCGTTCGCGTGTCGCGTCGTCCAGGCGCGCGGGGTCGCGGACGAGCACCCGGGGCCGGACCCCCGCCTGCAGCAGCAGCCGGACGACACGCGACCCGACCTGCCCGGTCGGGGTGGTGACCGCGATGGTCATGGAGACTCCTCCTTCGGTTCGGTTCGCGGCCCACCGTACGAACGAAGGAGGTCGGGATCGGGCCTCTTTCAGGGGCGGAACGCGCGGAGGGTCGCTTCCACGAGCGCGTCCGCGTACTCGGGGGTGAGGGGCCCGGACCGGTACAGCCAGCGCTGCGCGAGGGGCGCGTACAGCATCTCCAGGACCAGGTCGAGGTCGGCGTCCGCCGCGAGCTGCCCCGCCTCCTGCCCGCTGCGCAGCCGCGCCTTCTTCGCCTCGTCCACCGGCCCGGCGAGCTTCTCGCGGTACTGCGCGGCCAGCTCGGGATCGTTGATGATCTCGGTGCCGAGCGCGCGGATCGGCGCCTCGAACTCCGGATCGGCGAACTCGGCGGCGGTCGCCCGCAGGACGGTCTTGAGGTCGGCCTCGAGGTCGCCGGTGTCGGGCAGCGCCGTCCCGCCCGCCCCCTCGCTGAGCGCGAGGAACGAATCGAAGATCACCGCACCTTTGGACGGCCACCACCGGTAGATCGTCTGCTTGCCGACGCCCGCGCGCGCGGCGATCGCCTCGATCGAGGTCTTCGCGTACCCCACCTCGGAGATCAGCGCGCGCGTGGCGTCCAGGATCGCCCGCCGAGACCTCTCGCTGCGCCGCGCCCGGTTCGGCTGCCTGTCACTGGTCATGGACGCACGCTATCAGGAGACGATACGGTCCGTCTTGTATTGACGGCACTCCCCGGTGAACACGGCGGCCAGCTCGTCCCGGACGATCGCCACGGTCAGCTCGGCGGAGACGTCCGGGTCGCGGTAGACCTGCACGGCCAGCCCCTCGGTGACGGCGGTCAACCGCACCGCCGCCGCCCACGGGTCCGCCTCCGGCTCGACCTCCCCGCACTCCTTCCCGTTGTGGACGGCCCGCGCCGCGTCCTCCCGCAGCGCCCGCGCCGTCTCGGCGTCCACGCGGGCCAGTTCGGGGGAGTCCAGCGCGCGCCCCGCGAACGCCCGCGCGACCCGGAACTCGGTGCGGCGCGTCTCGTCCAGCGGGACCAGCTCGATCAGCGCCTCCGCCAGGACGTCGGCGATCGGCCGCCGATGCTCGACGCCGTCCCGCACATGCCGCTCGATCCGCTCCCGGATATGCGCGCTGACCTGCGTGAACGCGTGCAGGAGCATGGCGTCCTTGGTGCGGAAGTAGTGCTGCACGAGCCCGACCGAAATGCCCGCCGCGGCGGCCGTGCGGGCGACGGTGACGGCGTCCAGCCCGTGTTCGGAGATCAGCTCGCAGACGGCGAGCCCGATCTGGCGCCTGCGCGCCTCATGGTCGGCTGTCCTCGGCACCCGATTACCATACCAGCGTACGGTAACAACCGCCCGCGACCGACGGACGAGCGCGCCTAGGATGATCGAGGAATCCTGGACGGACGAGGCATATGACCGACCATCCCGAACTCGACTCCGGCAAGCCCACCATCGCCCGCGCGTACGACGCGCTGCTCGGCGGCAAGGACGACTTCGCCGCCGACCGGGCCCTCGCCGACCACGCCATCCAGCACATCCCCGGGCTGCGGGAGTCCGCCGTCGAGAACCGCAGGGTGCTCGTGCGCGGCGTCCGGTACCTCGCCCGCGAGACCGGCATGGACCAGTTCCTCGACCTCGGCAGCGGCCTCCCCACCATGGAGAACACCCACCAGGTCGCGCAGCGCGAGAACCCGGACGCCCGCGTCGTCTACGTCGACATCGACCCCCTCGTGTCCGTGCACGGCCGCGCGCTCCTCGCCGAGAACGGCGGCACGCGCGTCACGGTCGGGGACGTCCGCGACCCCGCCGCCGTCCTCGCCGCCCCCGCGGTGGACGGCTTCCTCGACTTCTCCCGCCCCGCCGTCGTCATGCTCGTCGGGATGCTGCACTACCTGTCCCCCGACGTGGCCGACGGCGTCGTCGCCGCCTACCGCGACGTCCTCGCCCCCGGCAGCCACCTGTTCATCACGTCCCTCGTCGACACCGGCCTCCCGCAGCAGCGGGAACTCGCCCGCATCACCCGCGAGAACCTCGAAGAGGGCTGGGCCCGCACCCCCGCCGAGATCGAACACCACTTCGGCGACTTCGAACTCGTCGAACCGGGCGTCACCTACACAGCCCTGTGGCGCCCGGACACGCCCATCGACCCCGAGAACCTCGCACCCGGCGAACAACTCGGCATGGCGGGCATGGCCCGCAAACCCTGACGCCCAGGTCAACAACTCGCGAGCGCCGCATCCATGACCGGATCGTCCCCCGGAAGGATCCGCAACCACTCCCCGACGGGCGGCAGCGTCACCCCACGGCTCGCGAGGCACGCCTGGAACGCGCTGCCCTCCACCACCGGGATCCGCACCGCCTCACCCGCCACGAGCCGCGACGCGCACGCCTCGACGGCCGTCCGCATGCGCTCCTCGTTCCCGGGCTCGCGCTCGTCCTCGGGCAGCCGGATCCCCCGCCGCTCCAGGCACCCCCGGAACCCGCCGTCCGCCGGCACGCTCGTCCCCGGCGGTGCGAAGGCTCCGCCGACGCGACCGGCGGACGAACGTCCCCCTCGGCCGCACACCCGACCAGCACCCCCACAACGAGCCCGAGCCACACAACGCGCATGCCCCAACGCGACCACGGAACCCACCCCCGAGAACCCCATCGACCGCTATAGGCCACACCTGGACGGAGCCCCATGACCAGTCAGCCCAACGACTCTCCCGACCTGGTCAGGCGACTCCTGGACATGGTCGTCACGTTCACATGGTTCTTCGACACCTGCGATGAGTCGGTCGTGGACGACGACATGGCGGTCAAGCAACTGGAGCAGATCGGCCACGCCATGCACCAACTACCCGCCGCCGACAAGCTCCGCCTGGTCGAGGAACTGGCGACCATGGCCGCAAGCTCAACAGCCCCGGAGTACCGCGAGTACCTCGAGAAGTTCGCGCACACCGTGGGCCTCGCAGAGCCAGAAGACTGACCTGCCGACGTCCCCCAACCGGCGGCAACACGCCCGGGAACCGGCGAGAGCCCGCGCCCCAAAAGCGCGCAAGCCGGACGACGAGCAGGACCCTCAAGTCCCGTGACTCCCATAGCCAACGCAAGAGGCCCCTCCCGCAACCGGAAGGGGCCTCTCACCTGCTGCGCACCCGTAGGGATTCGAACCCCAAACCTTCTGATCCGTAGTCAGATGCTCTATCCATTGAGCTACGGGTGCCTGCCGCTGATTACTGTACCGGGTTCCCGGGGTGGTCCGCGAATCGGTTCCGCGGGGCGCCCAACGTGACGCGGGTCACGGAACCGTTCGTGGCCGTCAGGCGCCGAACCTGTAATCGCGACGGAAGCGACCTGCCGGGTCTACGCTCGTCCGAAGCTCAAACCCCCTAGAAGGAGTAAACATGCGCATGTCTGCCACCAAGCTGGTCGGCGTTCTCGCCGTCGGTGGTGCCCTGTTCGCCTCCACCGCCTGCGGGCCCCTGAACTCGATCGCCGGCGGCGGTGCCAAGGACGAGGCGTGCCAGAACATCGAGACGGAGCTGCGCGGGATCGCGTCCAGCACCCCCTCCTTCACCGGGAGCGGTACGGAGCAGACCGCCAACGAGTGGATGGACGCCGCGTCCAAGATCCGTAGCGAGGGCGAGAACGCGGGCGGGGACGTCCAGACCGCCGCCTCCGCGTTCGCCACGGACCTGGAGACGGTCGCCGAGAGCCTCAAGAAGCTGTCCTCGGGCGACCTCTCGGGCGGCACGCCGAACATCAGCCAGATGCAGCAGCACGGCCAGGAGCTCGGCGAGGCCTGCGGATACTCGGGCTTCCGCCTGGGCGGCTGACGATGACGACCGCCGCTCCCGCGGCCCCGGGAGCGGATCGTCCCCGTGCGCGGAGGTTCCGGGCTATGCTTTCAGTGACCCCGGCTCAGGCTTTGCCGGTCGGCACGCCGAACCGGTAGCCTGTCCTGTGCCCGAGGGCCACTGGAGGATTCGCCTAGTCCGGTCTATGGCGCCGCACTGCTAATGCGGTTTGGGTTCACGCCCATCCGGGGTTCAAATCCCCGATCCTCCGCCACCTGACCAGGGGCTTCGCCGAAAGCAACATCTTCGGCGAAGCCCCTGTCGCGTTCCAGATGTCCGTTTTAGGGGCACTGGATAGCACGTGGATAGCACGAGATGTCGCGGCGGTGCCGTCGTGCCCACGCCGGAGCCCCGAAGCGGATCTTGAGAAACACTACCCTGCGTGTTCGGTGCGCCTCTTGCGTCGCTCCGCGAACGAGATCACGTTCGGTGCGGCGACGGGCGCCGGCTCGTCCGCCTCACCTCCTGGTCTCCGAGGAACGACAGCCGCGACTGCTTCAGCGGCGGCTCTCGACACCTCCGGCAGGACGGACGTATAGGTGTCGGCGGTGAACGAATGGCGCGAGTGTCCCAACGTCTCGCTGATCACCTTCATATCGACCTTGCCGAGGAGCGCCAGCGTTGCGGCGCCGTGTCGCAGGTCGTGGAAACGGATCGGGGGCAGCGGGACTCCCTTGATAGCCCCTCGCGCCGCGCTTTCGCTGACACGGTGCCGCCGGGCAATCCGGTCGGGCGTCCAGCCCTCCTCCGCATGCCTCCGGCGAACCCGCCCGTATTTCTGTACCAGGTCGTCGAACCGCGTTGAGATCCACTGCGGGCGGAGCGGACTGCCGTCTTCCCGGGTGAACACTCGGCCTGAGTCGACCCAGAGGTCGGCCCCGGCGGTGCGCCGTTCCTGTTCCTGCCGTTCGCGCCACGCGAGCAGTACCGAGATGGTCGTCGCGTCCAGCGCGACCGTCCGTTCCCCCGCTTCGGATTTGGTGTCGTCGTACTCGTCGTCCTCGTCCGGCAGCGTCTCCCTGATCGTGATGGTCCCCGCCCCTGTGAGATCGGTGTCCTGCCAGGCCAGGCCCGCGACTTCGGCTCGCCGAAGACCGCGGAAGGCCACCAGGTGGTAGAGGGCGTACAGGCGCTCGTCGGACGCGAAATCGAGGAACGCGCCTGTCTGTGCGGGCGTCCAGACCATCACCGGTCCCGGTGCTTTGCCGGTCTCCCGCCAGCGTTCGACGCGCTCAGTGGTCCAGACGTACGGCTTGACGCGCCTGCCCTTGATCCGCGGCAACTCCACGTGCTCGATCGGGTTGTGCCCGAGCCGCTTCGATTTCACTGCAGAGTTCAGTGCCGAAGACAGCACTGCATGGATCTTCCTCACCCTCGCGGGCGAGATCGGCTGCTTCTGCTTGCGGGCCGCCGCTTCACCGGGGAAGGTCTTCCGTGGCGAGAGCGCTCGGACTTCCAGCAACCGCTGAAGCAGGTCGCTCGGCTTCTCCGAGTCGGGGAGCGGCCTGTTGATCTGGAGGATGGCGTCGTAAAGGTCGCGCGCGTGCTTGTCGCGCAGCTCCACCAGCTTGAGATGTCCGAGTCCGGGCACGAGGTAGAGGCGGACGATCTCCTCGTAGTCCGCGTAGGTCGACCTGGCCAGACGTTGCTTTCCAGGCAGCCAGATCTTCTCCAGGTAAGTCCCCACCTTCAGGGCCCGGTCGATCGGTTGGCCGAGCCGTTCGGCCGTGGCCAGCGCTTGCACCAGAGCGGCTTGAGCGGCTTTCCGGGTCTTGTAGGGGCCGATGTAGGGCTGTCTTCGGCGGCCGTCCGCTCCTGGCGGAGCGTCATAACGAGCCCACCAGTATCCGTGATTCCGCTTGGCGAGCTGGGGACATGCCCCCAGCTCGAACTTCTTGCCCGTCTCCGGGTTGCGGCAGCCGCAGCGCTTGAATGTCGTACCTCGCAAGGCTCCTCCTTCGAAAGGCCCAATCGCCGTGCCAGGAGCCGAGAACCGTGCCAGTCGACGGTCGGTCTAATCATCAGGGCGCTTTCTCAGCACCTGGGACACTGCTTGGACACTCACACCGAGTTCGTCGGCGATCTGTGTGAGCGTGAGGCCGTCGGCGCGGGCTTCGCGGAACGCCTCTCGGCGGACGGCCGCAAGCCCTCCGATGACCTCACGGGCGAGCATGGCGAGACGCTCTGTAGCGCCTGCGCGGGGGACCGGCCCAAGACCCTCAAGCTCGTCGAGGCCATCGACCAGTAGCTTTACCAGCCGCGCCAGACGCTCCCGCGGTTGTTCTGGGGCCTGCTCATCGCCTTCCACACTGTCATCGCCCACTCACACAAGGTTAAGGCTGTTGCAAAGATCGTTTCAAGCCCAGGCTTGACCCCTGGCGCCTCAGCGTCAGGGGCCAGTCACTGGGAGCGCCAGGAGTCGGCCAAGTACTCCGGGGTCAGGAGGCGGGACAGTGCATCCCTTCAGCGGCCCTGACCGAATCGCTCTGCCCCGAGAACGGAGAGCAGGTCAGCCGTCGGGACGCGGTAGCAGCCCCCGATGCGGATGACCCGGCATGGGAACTCGTTGCGGCGAACGAGTTCGTAGGCGAACCCACGGGAGAGGCCGAGAGCCCTCGCCGCAGTGGTGACGCTGACGACCGTTGGGAGCGATGCGAGGTCATCGAGCTTCATGGGAGTCATGAGGAGAGCTCCTTGCTGGTGATGAGCACGTAAGGCATCTGGTTTTCAGCGAAGGGGACGGAGCTCCGATGGGTTGTCGGCCACCGCCGTAGGTGAGGGCGTGAAGCAAGCCGCAGAGTGGCGAGGGCCTGTGCCTGGGACGGTGCATGTGCGCCTCCGGTCAGAGAGAGTTGGCAGTGGGGCGGGTGGCGCCGATGTATTGGCGTTCGCGGGTGGGGTTGCCGGTCCAGGTGGCGATGCGGACGACGTCGCCGGTCTGGGGTGCGTGGATCATGCGGCCGCCTCCGAGGTGGATGCCGACGTGGTGGATGGTGGCGGGGTTGGCCGGGTTGGTGGCGAAGAAGACGAGGTCGCCGGGTTGGAGGGCGTGGCGGGGGATGTGGGTTCCGGCGTGGTACTGGGCGGCGGCGACGCGGGGTAGGCGGATGCCGACTTGGGCCCAGGCGTGTTGGGCGAGGCCGGAGCAGTCGAAGCCTTTGATGCCGGCGCCGTGGGCGGTGCCGTAGGTGGGGCCGTTGGGGCCGCCGCCTCCCCAGGAGTAGGGGGTGCCGAGCCATCGGAGGGCGGCGCGGACGGCGACGCTGCCGTGTCCGGTGCCGGTGGGGGTGGTGTCGGCGTAGCGGTCGGCTTGGTCGAGGACTTTGCGGACGTACCAGTCGGCGTGGTTGTAGTGCCAGATCGCGCGGCGCAGGTGGCGTCCGCCTTTGCCGGCGTGGTTGTGGCAGAGGTAGTTGGCGGCGCCGTGGATGGCGTCGGCGGGGTTGTAGCGGTCTCGGCGGCCGTCGTGGTCGCCGTCGGTGCCGTAGGCGGCCCAGCTGGCGGCGAGGAACTGCATGGGGCCGCCGGCTCCCGCGTGGTTCTCGCCGGTGTGGACGCCGGGGAGGGTGGAGCGGCCGTGGTCGGTTTCGACCTTGCCGATGGCGGCCAGCACGTTCCAGCCCAAGCCGGGGCAGGTTTGCGCGGCGTCCATGTACCACCGCAGGTAGGCCGGTGGGATGTCGCTACGGGCCAGGGCGGTGGGCGCGCCGGCCAGGGACGAGCTGCCGTTGGCGTTCTGCCCGGCGAGGAGCAGGACGAGACCGAGCGGCAGGGTGATCGCGGCGGCGATCGCGGCGACGGCCTTCATGAGGCCGCCGGGTGGGTGTTGGGCGGGTCAGTCGGCTGATTCGGCGCCGGTGCGGGCGCGTTGCCGGGCGCGGTGTCCGGCGCCCTTGTCGTTGTCATCGGCGGTGCCCCCAAGTTGGTGGTGGGGCTGCCGCAGCACCTCGCGGACCGCTTCCCAGGAGTAGCGGAAGTCCTTGCCGGTCTTGAGCGCGGGGATCTGCCCGGCGTGGGCCATCCGGCGGACGGTCTGGGGCGACAGGCCGAGTTTGGCGGCGAGTTCGGCGGTGGTGAGCACGTCGGGATCGCGGCCGGGCTTCTCGGTCATCGCGCAGGCTCCTGGCTTGGGGTCACGGTCGCCTCTCATTGTGGTGGGTCGATGCTGCGGAAGCACTTTTGTCGAGTGGAGACATTCTTTGGTGTTGCTTGCGCTCCACAACTCTGCCACGTACTGTGACCGTTCATCAACTCAAAGCAACAAGTCGGGGGTGTGCAACCTTGAGGCTTCGACATGCCGGGATGGGCCCTCTACGGCCGGCCGGGCTCCTGGATGTGGTGGTGGTTGGCGCGCACGGTGGCGCCGGGACCTCAACGCTGGCGGCTCTGCTGCCTGCAGCGTGGGACATGGGCGCCATCCGGACAACGCCAGAGGAGGACCGGTGTCCGGTGCAGGCGAAGGGACGCCCGGTGGTGCTGGCCGCCCGCAACACCGCGACCGCCGCGAAGGACGCGACGGCGGCGATCGCCATGTTGCGCCGGTGGGAGCAGGGTGTGGCGGCGCTGGCGATCACCAGCGACGGCGGCCCGGAACCACGGGACGCGACGGCGCGGTTCGCGCTGCTGGAGTGGCAGGTCGGCGGCGTGGTGCGGGTCCCGCATGTGCGGGCGCTGCGGTTGGTCGATGACCCGGCCGCAGTCGTACTGCCGGGCAAGGCACGGCAGGCACTGGACGAGCTGCGGCGCCTCGCAGCGGGTGGGCGGGGGTGGCGCCGGTGACGACGCCGACCGATCCGCCGCCGGCGCTGAAGGTTCCCGACCCGCCTCCGGCGCCTCCGCCGGGGCTGGAGGCGAAGATCCAGGAGCTCTTGGCCTGGGGCAAGTGGGGCGTCATGATCTGCGGGCTGGCCGGGCTGTTCATCTGCGGTGGGCAGATGGCGATCGGGCGTAAGAACCGGTCGTCGTTCGCCGCCGACGGGGCGACCGGTGTCCCGTGGGTCCTCGGCGGTCTCAGCCTCGTCGCCGCGGCGGCGCCGATCGTCACGGTGTTCTTCACATGAGGCCGCCGATGTCGAAACGCGGCCTGACGGTCGTGGCAGGCGCGGTCGTCGGCGGCGCGCTGGTGCTCGGCGCCGTCCAGTTCACGGACGAGTCAGCTACGCCTGTCGCGCAGCGTGTTGCTCGCCCCGAGCCGCAGGCCGTGCTGGTG
>NZ_JBHTJA010000122.1:0-17717 GCF_042675525.1 Actinomadura sediminis | reverse complement strand
CCGCAGCTTCAGCCGCGCGGTGTCGGCGCCGAGCGGGCGGACGTGCACCGGCACGGCCGCCGAACCGGCGTGCAGGGTGAGCCGGGCGGGCAGGTCGGCGGCCGGGTCGCCGCGCAGCCGCACGTCGACGACGTCCGCGGCGAGCCACCGGCCGGGGGCGAGCAGCGCCTCGCCGCGCCCGATCCGGCCGGTGCCGTGCAGGTTGACGGCGACGCGCGCGACCGCGCCGACCTCGCTCCGCTCCTCCTTGAGGGTTTGCAGGCCCCGGACGCGGAACGTGCCGCCGCCGGGTCCCGCGAGCCGGTCGCCGACGCGGACCGTGCCCGCGCCGAGGGTGCCGGTCACGACCGTGCCGCGGCCCCGCACGGTGAACACCCGGTCGGTCCACAGCCGCACGTCGGCGTCCCGGTCCGGCGGGGGGAGCCGCGCGGTGAGGCGGGCGAGCGCCGCGCGCAGGTCGTCGAGTCCCGCGCCGGTCGCGCCGCTGACCTCGACGGCCTCGACGTCCCCGAGGGACGTCGCGGCGATGCGGGCGAGCGCGTCCTCGCGGGTCCGCCGGACGGTCGCGGCGTCGGCGAGGTCGCACCGGGTGACGGCGAGCAGCGCGTGCCGCACGCCGAGCGCGTCCAGCACGGCGAGGTGCTCCGCCGACTGCCGCTGCCAGCCCTGGTCGGCGGCGACGGCGAACAGCACCGCGGGGACCGGCCCGACGCCCGCGAGCATCGTCGTGACGAGCCGTTCGTGCCCCGGCACGTCGACGAACGCGATCGCGCCGCCGTCCGCCGCCTTCGTCCACACGAACCCGAGTTCGATGGTGAGGCCGCGCCGCCGCTCCTCGTCGAGCCGGTCGGGTTCCATTCCCGTGAGCGCCCGCACCAGCGTCGACTTCCCGTGGTCGACGTGCCCCGCGGTGGCGACGACGTGCATGTTCACCGGGCGGCCTCCCGGACGGCCCGGGCGAGGGCCGCGTCGTCGTCCGGGGGGACGGCGCGCAGGTCGAGGAGGCAGCGGCCGTTCTCGACGCGGCCCATCACCGCCGGGTCGCCGCGCCGGAGCCGGGCGGCGCAGGGCTCGGGGAGGGACACCGCGGCGCTCGGCAGGACGACGCCGGGGGCGCCGCCGCCGCCGACCGCGGCCTCGCTGTCGACGGCGGACGCGTCCACGCCGTGTTCGGCCAGCGCGGCGGCGAGCTTCTCGGCGCGCGCCCGCAGGACGGACGGGTCGGCGTGCAGGGCCTCGGCGGTGGGGGTGGCTGGCCCGCGGAGGGTGGCCTCGAGCGCCGCGAGGGTCATCTTGCCGACGCGCAGCGCGCGGGCGAGGGGGTGCCGGGCGAGGGCGCGCACGAGGTCGGCGCGGCCGAGGACGATGCCGCACTGCGGGCCGCCGAGGAGTTTGTCGCCGCTCGCGGTGACGAGGCCCGCGCCGGCGGCGAGGGCCGTCTGCGCGTCCGGTTCGTCCGGGAGGAGGGGTTCGGGGGCGAGCAGGCCGGAGCCGATGTCGGCGACGACGGGCACGCCGAGGCCGGCCAGGTCGGCGATGCCGGCGGAGCGGGTGAAGCCGGTGATCCGGAAGTTCGACGGGTGGATCTTGAGGATGAACCCGGTGTCGGGGCCGACGGCCGCCGCGTAGTCGTCCGGGGACGTGCGGTTGGTGGTGCCGACCTCGCGGAGCCGCGCGCCGGTCGCGGCGAGCAGGTCGGGGATGCGGAAGCCGTCGCCGATCTCGACCAGCTCGCCGCGGCTGACGATGATCTCGCGGGTGCCCGCGAGGGCGGTGGCGGCGAGGACGAGCGCGGCGGCGCCGTTGCCGACGACGTGCGCGGCCTCGGCGGCGGGCCCGCGTCCGGCCAGCGCGTCGAGCGCGGTGCGGCCGCGGCGGGCGCGGGCGCCGGTGGCGAGGTCGAGCTCGACGGCGGGGACGCCGGACGCGGCGGCGACGGCGTCGCGGGCGGCGGCCGAGAGGGGCGCCCGCCCGAGGTTGGTGTGCAGCAGCACGCCGGTCGCGTTGATCACGGGGCGGAGCCCGGAGGCGGTCGGCGGGAGCGTCGCGGCGCCCTCGTCGGCGACCGCGCCGGGCGGGATCTCGCCCGCGCGGGCCCGGCGCTGGGCGGCGACGACGGCGGCCTTCACCGGCCCGCGCCCGAGGCGGCGGGCGGCCGCGGCGAGCCGCGGGTCGGCGAGCACGGCGTCCGTCCGGGGGATGTGCCTGCGCGCGTCCCGGGCGTGCCGCATGCGGGGGTCCTTCACAGGCCGGTGCCTTACCCGCGATCTTGATGGGCAAACGGCACGGGCTATCCGGTGTTTTCTGTGCAACTCGCCCAAAAATGGACGGGGTCGCGTTTCCGCGCCGTGAAAAACGCTCGCCCGCGGAGCAAGTCGCCGGAAGTGTTGTCATCGCGGTGAGTGTCGCCCGTGACACGCTCTGCCTAGCCTGGCGGCCCGGGTTTGTGCTCACGGAGGTGCCACTGTGACCGAGCTTGCCGAACGGCCCGCCGACGCCGACCTGCCGGCGCAGCCCTGGCGCGACGTCCCCAGGGAGGAGGCGGCGTGGATACGCCCGCACCTGCCGGCGCTCGTCGACGCCATGGTCGAGGGCGTCCTGCGGCACGTCCCCGAGTACGCACGCCGCGAGGACCCCGTGTACGTCGAGGTCGTCCGGGACACGACCGCGCGCGGAATGGAGCACTTCGTCCGGCTCATCGCCGACCCCGACGCGTCATGGAAGGAACTGCACCAGCTCTACTTCGACATCGGCTACGGCGAGGCCGTGGAGGGGCGCGGGCTGGAGCACTTCCAGAACGCGCTGCGGGTCGCGTCGCGGACGGCGTGGCGGTACCTGGCGCGGGAGGCCGACCGGCTGAAGAAGCCGAGCGAGCTCGCGATCCGGCTGACCGAGGCGAACTTCGCCTACCTCGACCTGCTCGCGTCGGCCGCCGCGCAGGGGTACGCGCGGGCGCGGGAGAAGGCGGCGGGCGAACGGGAGCAGCGGCGGGCGCGGCTGCTGAGCCTGCTGCTGTCGGACCCGCCCGCCCCGCGCGACGTGCTCGTCGAGCAGGCCGCGCTGGCCGGCTGGCCGCTGCCGGAACGGATCGCGGTGATCGTGCTCGGCACGCGTCCCGGCCACGGCGGCGAGGGACCGCGCGGGCTGCCGCCCGCCCTGCTGGCCGGGCTCGACCGGGGCCGCACCTGCCTGGTGGTGCCCGACCCGGACCGGCCCGGCGGCATCGACCGGCTCACCGCCCCGCTGCGGGACTGGACGTGCGCGGCGGGGCCGTCGGTGCCGCTCGAGCAGGCCGGGGTGTCGCTGCACTGGGCGCACCGGACGCTCGACCTCGTCCCGGCCTGCCCGAAGGCCCGCGACGGCGGGCTGCTGCACGCCGACCGCCATCTGCCGGAACTGCTGCTGCAGGAGGGCCGGACGCTCGCGGAGGCGGCCGCCCGGCGCCGGCTCGCGCCCCTGGCCGACGCCGGGCCGCACCGCGGCGCCCGGCTCGCGCGGACCCTCCTCGAATGCCTCAAGCACGGGTTCAACGCGACCGACGCCGCGGACGCCCTGCAGGTCCACCCGCAGACCGTCCGGTACCGGATGGCGCAGCTCCACGAGATGTTCGACTTCGACATCGAGGACCCGGAGCTGCGCCTGGAGCTGATGCTCCTGCTCCCCGTCTGGCTGCTGGACGCCGACGGGGAGCACGCGTGACCGTCAGCCGGTCCCGGTCCCGGTCCCGGTGCGCGGGAGCGTCCCGTCCAGGTACGCCTCCCGGCACGCGGAGCGGGCGATCTTGCCGCTGCTGGTGCGGAGCAGGCCGCCGGGCTCGATCAGCACGAAGTCGTGCACCCGCAGGTCGTGGTCCCGCTTCACGGCCGTCCGGACGGCCCGCGCGACCTCGTCCGCGTCCAGCAGGGCGATCGGGACGCGCCGGTTCCGCTCCGCGATGACCACGAGGCCCTCGGTGTCGCCGGTGTCGACCGCGACCGCGCACGTGTACTCGCGCCGGATCGCCTTGTGCGCGTTCGACACCGTGTACTCGACGTCCTGCGGGTAGTGGTTGCGGCCGTCGACGATGACGAGGTCCTTGATGCGGCCGGTGACGAACAGCTCGCCGCCGTGCCGCACGCCGAGGTCGCCGGTGCGCAGCCACGGGCCGCGCGGCACGTCCCCGATCGTCCCGGACAGCTCGGCCCGGAACGTCTCCTTCGTCGCCTCGGGGCGCCCCCAGTAGCCCGCGGCGACGTTCGGGCCGTGCACCCAGATCTCGCCGACCGTCCCGTCCGGCTGCCGCACCCCGGTCTCCGGGTCCGCGATCACGACGTGCTGGCCGTAGGACGTGCCGCAGGCGAGGAGCTGGATCGCGCCGGGCGCGTCCGGGGCGCACGGGTCCGCGACGCCGCGCCGCAGCGCCTCGTGGTCGAACGCGGTGCGCGTCGGCTCCTGGAACCGGGACGACGCCGACACGTACACGGTCGCCTCCGCGAGGCCGTAGGCGCACACCTGCGCCTCCTTGCGCAGCCCGCAGTCCTTGAACGCCTCGTAGAAGCCGGTCAGGGTGCTCTCCCGGATCGGCTCCGCGCCGTTCATGAACACCTGTACGCCGCTGAGGTCCAGCGACTTCTTCTCCTCCTCGGTGACCTGCGCGGTGAGGTACTCGTAGGCGAAGTTGGGGCCGCCGGTGAACGCGTGCCGCTGCCCGCTCAGCAGCTCCAGCCAGCGGACCGGCCGCATGACGAACGCGACCGGGTCCATGATCACGCCCGGGTTCCCGTACACCAGCGGCAGCGCGACCGTCGTCACCAGGCCCATGTCGTGGAACACCGGGAGCCAGTTCACGCCGGTCGACTCGCGCGGGATGCCCTCGAACGCGCGCCAGAGCTGCTCGGCGTTCGTCGCGAAGTTCCCGTGCGTGATGATCACCCCGGCCGGGGTGCGGGTCGAACCCGACGTGTACTGCAGGTAGGCGACGTCGTCGGGGTCGATCGGCTCGGGCGTCCAGTCGAGCGACGCGTCGATCTCGTCGGCGACGACGATCCGGGCCGGGCGCACGCCGTCGGCGTCCAGGAACGTCCGGACGGCCGGCAGCGCGGCGCTCGTGGTGACGACGACGTCGGGCTCGGCGTCGTCGTAGACGGCGCGGAGCCGGTCGCCGTGGCCGGGCAGGTCCGGCGAGAACAGCGGGACGCCGATGACCCGGGCGTACATCGCGCCGAGGAACCCCGCGACGTAGTGGTGGTCCTGCGGCGCGAGGATCGCGACGCGGCGTCCCGGCTCGGCGGCCCCGCGGATCGCGGCGGCGAGCGCGCGCGCCCGCCGGTCGAGCTCGCCCCACGTGAGGTCGGTGGCGACGCCGTCCGGATCGGACATGTAGTCCATGAACGTGTAGGCGCGGTCGTCGGGGAAGTCCTTGGCGAACCGGGCGAGCCGCTCGATGAGGGGCGTCCGGTCGAGGGCGGGAAGGTCGGTCATGGTGAGGCTCCTGGAGGTCACGGGGAGACGCGGCGGGCGGCGAGGCGGTCCTGGTCGGGCCAGCGGACGTCCCAGACCCAGCCGAGCCGCTCGAAGATCCAGATCACGCGGGCGCTGATGTCGATCTGGCCCTTCAGCACGCCGTGCCGCGCGCACGTCGGGTCGGCGTGGTGCAGGTTGTGCCACGACTCGCCGAACGACGGGATCGCCAGCCACCACACGTTCCGGGCCTTGTCGCGCGTCTTGAAGTCCGTCTTGCCGAAGACGTGGCAGATGGAGTTGATGGAGAAGGTGATGTGGTCTCCGGCGAACACGCGCAGCAGCCCGGCCCAGAACGTCGCCGTGATCGCGCCGTGCCACGACCAGGTGAGCAGCCCGCCGAGCGCGAACGGCACCGCGAACGTCGACAGCACGATGAGGGCGTACACGGGGTCGAGGGACAGGAACCGGATGTCCTTGTCCTTCAGTAGATCGGGGCAGTACTTGCTGCGGGACGTGCGGTCTTTGCTGAACAGCCAGCCCATGTGCGCGTGGTAAAGGCCCTTGGTGAGCCCCCACACGCCCGGCCCGTACGCCCACGGCGAGTGGGGGTCGCCCTCCTGGTCGGCGTACTTGTGGTGACGCCGATGGTCGGCGACCCACCGGACCACCGACCCCTGCATCGCCTGCCCGCCCAGGATCGCGAGCACGATCCGCAGCCACCGCTTCGCCTTGAACCCGCCGTGCGTGAAGTGCCGGTGGTACCCGACCGTCACGCCGATCGCGTTCAGCGGGTACAGGAAGGCGAAGATCGCGACGTCCGTCCAGCCGATCCCCCAGCCCCACAGGAAGGGGATCGCGCCCAGCACTCCGGCGATCGGGCCGATCACGAACACCGCGATCGCGATCCGCTCCGGCCACGGGACCGTGCCGGAGATGTCCGGCTGCGGGGTTCTGTTGCCGGCCTCGGCGACACCCGCTGTCATCACAGGGTTCTCCTTAGAACTGGATGGATCCCCGGAGGCGGGGCCGCGGCTCGTCCGGCGGCCCGGCCTCCGGGACGGATCAGCAGTTGCCCTCGGCGGGCTTGCCCTCGAAACGGTCGTCCAGGAAGTTCGTCACGTCCCCGGCGGCGCCCCAGTCGGTCGACAGGTGCTCGGTCGGGTACGTGTTCTTCCACGTCGTGGTGATCCCGGCGTCGCAGTAGCGCCGCCGCGTGGCGTCCTCGGTCTCGTGCGGGATGATCTCCTCGAGCCAGCCGCGGTACTGGAACACCGGGAAGCCGATCTCGTACCGGGCGCCCGAGCCGGGCGCGCCGATGTCCTCGCCGAGCCGCTGCCGGTCGACGATCTCGCCCCAGGTGACGCCGCCCGGACCCCGCAGCGCGTAGATCTCCTCGAGCGACAGGCCGTCCGTGGAGAAGTCCTCGACCTTCGCGCCCGTGAACACCGCGAGCGTCCCGTACAGGCAGTTGGACCTGACGTCCTGGATCGCCTTCTCGCCCTTCTCGTTCATCAGCTCGGTGAACGGCATCTCGGGGTACGCGGCGTTCAGGCCGACGAGCGCGTCCGCGAGGAACCCGGCGAACAGGCTGCCGTTGAGCGCCTCCGCGGTGACCTTCAGGTCGCCCGGGACGCCTCCGGCGGCGGCTCCCACGACGTCCAGCTCGGGCGCGTAGGACGACGCGAGCTGCGCGCCCCACAGCGACGCGGCCCCGCCCTCCGAGTAACCGGAGATGCCGACCTTCCCGTCCGCCCGCAGGCCGCCACCGGGGAGCCGCCGGGACGCGCGCACGATGTCGAGCAGCGCGTGCCCCGCGTTCGCGCCGACCATGTACGTGTGGACCTGCCCGTCGAGGTAGCCGACGCCGTCCGTCGCGGCGATCGCGTGCCCCTCCTTCAGGAACAGCGCGAGGTTCCCGCCCTCGTACATGTCGACGTACTCGCCGGCGAGCTGCTTGGAGAACGCGCACTGCGGCCCGGACCCGAGCGTCCCGGGGTTGAACGCGACGGTCGGGCGCGAACCGCCCTTCGTCCACTCCGCCTCCGGCACGGCGACCGTCCCGGTGACGACGTTCTTGTTCCCCTTGACGTCCGTCGAGACGTAGCGGACCTTCCACGCCTTCATGGGGATGCGGCCGGGAATGTTCGACAGGACCGCCTCCCGGCAGGCCAGGAGGTCGCCCGCGTTCCCGGGGACCGCCGGCGGCGCCGCGGCGTAGATCTCCTCGTCGGTGGCGGTGCACCCGGCGGGCGCGGCCGTCGCCGCGGGAGCGGCGACCGCGCCGGGCGCGACGAGCGCCGCCGCACCGAGCACCGCCGCACCGAGCACCGCGCCGGTGAACAGGGGCCGTAGTCGCATCCTCACTCCAGGGGGTGGGCCAGGAAAGTGAATGCAGCCGACTGTGTCCCACGGGACGCCCGAGGAAAATGAAGTCTCCTCACATGGTCGGGCGCCGCTATTAGCAACGGACTCAATAAAGTGGGAGCGTTCCCCGCCGCACCCAGCGGCGACTCCGGTCGCCGGGGTCTTCTAACGTCGGTGTAATGAGCGAAGCCCTCCGACACTCCGAGTCCTCCCCCTCCGGACGCCCTCGGCTGGTGGGGCGGCACCTGGCGCTGGTGTTCGCGGCCACGCTGGCCTCCCTCACCGGCTTCTTCCTGCTGATGTCGGTGGTGCCGATGTACGCGCGGGACGGCGGCGCGGGCGAGGTCGGCGCGGGACTGGCGACCGGGACGCTGATGCTGACGACCGTGCTGGCCGAACTGGGGCTGCCGCGGCTGATCCGGCGGTTCGGGCACCGGACGGTGCTCGCGGCCGGGTTCCTGCTGCTCGGGCTGCCGTCGCTCGCGCTGCCCGCGTCCGACGGGATGCCGATGATCATCGCGGTGAGCCTGGTGCGGGGGCTCGGGTTCGCGGTGGCGGTGGTGGCGACGGGCGCGATGGCGGCGGCGCTCGTCCCGCCGGAGCGGCGCGGCGAGGGCCTCGGCCTGTACGGGATCATGACGGGCGCGCCGTCGGTGCTGGCGCTGCCGCTCGGGGTGTGGCTCGCGGAACAGGTGGGGTACGCGCCGGTGTTCGTCGCCGGGGCGGTGCTCTCGCTGGCCGCCCTGGCGGCGCTGCCCGGCCTGCCCGGACGGACGGGGACGGGCGGGACGGACGAGCCCGCGTTCGGCATCGGGGCGGGGCTGCGGTCGGCGGTTCTGGTGTTCCCGGCGGTCGCGTTCGCCGCGACGTCGATGGCGTCCGGGGTGCTGATCACGTTCCTGCCCGCGGTCACCGGCCTGGCGGCCGGGGCGCTGCTGGTGCAGGCGGGCACCGCGACGTTCGCGCGGTGGTGGGCGGGCCGGGCGGGCGACCGGCACGGGGCGGGACGGCTGCTGCTGCCGGCGGTCGCCGTCGCGGGCGTCGGCATCGGGCTGCTGGTGTTCGTGCCGGCCCCGGCCGCGGTGTTCCCCGCGATGGTGCTGTTCGGGGCCGGGTTCGGCATCGCGCAGAACGCGAGCCTGGCGATGATGTACGAGAAGGTGCCGCTGTCGGGTTACGGGACGGTGAGCGCCATCTGGAACATCGGCTTCGACGGCGGGATGGGGGTCGGCGGCGCCGCGTTCGGGGTCGCCGCCGACCAGGCGGGGTATCCGGTGTCGTTCGCGCTGACCGCCGTGCTGATCTTCCTGGTGCTGCCGCTGGCGCGGCGGCGGTGATCAGCCCCGCCGGGGGCGTTCGCGCGACGGGCCGGGGTGGTCGTGGCCGGAGTGGTCGGGGCCGGGGTGGTCGGGGCCGGGCTCGCGGCGCCGGTCGTGCAGGCCGGGGTCGGACGACCGGACGACCGGGCGCTCGGGGCGCGGGACCTCCGGGAGGGGGTCCGGGCTCTCCTCGGGCAGGAGGCCGGAGGTCTCGAGGTACTCGCGCCCGCGGGGGGTGATCTCCCACGAGTTGCGGCGCCACTCCTTGCGCTTCCAGACGACGCCGGCCGACAGCAGCTTGCGGCCGACGCGGCTGATCTCGGTCTCGTCGGTGCCGAGCTCGGCGGCGAGCTGCTGGTTCGACATGCCGCGGCGGCGGCAGACGGCGACGAGGAAGCGGGCCGCGTGCCCGTCGGGCTGCAGGGCGAGCTGCAGGCCGGACGGGAGCCGGCGCAGCGCCCAGTGCACGACGTCGATCAGGCCGAGGATGCGGCCGCGCTGCTCGCGCTGCGCGCCGTCGAGCGCGTCGACGTCGAGGTAGTGCCGGTGCAGCCACTGCAGGCCGTCCTGCACCTCGACCAGCGCGGGCTCGTCGGCGGTCAGCGACGCGTCGGTGATCAGCATGCCGAGCGCGCTGAAGTGCCCGTCGGTGATGTCCTTGGCGTGCTCCATCGTCTCGATGAGACGCCGTGCCTCGGTACGGCGATCGCGCGCGCGTCCGGTCGGGGGGGAGGTCGGCTCTGCCCTCAGGTTCACGGCTGCTCCCGGGTCGACGAAGTGGCCGTACCCCTCAAGGGTGCGTCGGTGCCAAGTGATTGTCAAGTGATGAGTGTATCCGATGCCACGGAAGGTGGGTGCCCCTCCGGTTAGCATCGAGTTACCACCAGATGTCGCCGCTCGTTGATTTCCCCCGGAGGGTGCTCATGCAGGATCAGTTGGGGGCTCCCGCCTACCCGGCCGCACCAGCTGATCTCTTCGTCAGGCTCTATGACTCGGTGTCCGACGACGTGTTCCAGGGCTGGACGGCCACGCGCTGGTACGACGATCCCGAGGTGCGGGCCGCGGCGGACGCCGTCGCCGAGACCGTCCTCGAGGAGGGCGGGCTCGCCCCGGAGGAGACCGAGCGCATCGTCCGCGAGCACGGGGACCGCGGACGGTTCGCGCTGCTGCTCGGGCTCGACGCCGCGCTCGCGCACGCCAACCCGTACTCCCCGTACTACGACGCGCCCGCGCTCGCCGGGACGCTCGTGAACTACCTGACCGAGGGGCGGTTCAACGGGCCGGAGACGGAGGGCGCGCTGCTCCCCCGGTGCGCGTTCCCCGGACGGCCGCGCGGGCGTCGCACGAAGGCGGAGTTCTTCGGCGTGCACCGTGTCCCGGAGGCCGAGTGGGAGCGGATCGACCACACGATCCTCCCGTCGGTGCACGACCCGCACTTCAGCCGGGACGAACCGGTCGCCGTGGGGTGCGCCCCGGTGCTGGAGACGTTCGACGACGTGGAGGTCGCGTTCGAGGAGAAGCACGGGATGACCGTGTACCGGCTGCGTCCCATGGACACCGCCGGGATCCGCAGCCGGATCAAGACGATCATCCGGCGGCTGGACGAGTCGGGCGCGCGGCTCGCGGTGATGCCGGAGTCGTCGCTGTCGGACTCCCTGCTGGAGCACTGGAAGGAGGTCGCGTTCGACACCGCCGGCCGCGACCGGGAGCGGCATCCGCTGCGGTTCCTGCTGGTCGGCACCGGGCCGCTCGGCGACGAGGACCCGCCGCCGAACCGCGCGGTGCTGATCGACCGGTGGACCGGCCGGGAACTGCTCGTCCAGGACAAGCTGTCCGGTTTCACCCTGGACGCGGAGCAGATGCGGCTGTGGCGGCTGCCGGACGCGCCGGCGGGCGGGACGGCCGACGAGTACTCGCGGCCGGGTTCGCGGATCGGCGTGCTCGACTCGTCGCTCGGCCGGCTGGCGGTGCTGATCTGCGAGGACCTCAGCCGGTCGATGGGGTGGGAGCGCGAGCTGCTGTCCTGCGGCGTCTCGCACCTGCTCGTGCCGATCTTCTCCAAGCCGATCCTGCCGTTCCGCTGGGAGCAGCAGGGCGCGGAACGGCAGGTCATCGGCCTCGGCACCTGGGTGACGGTGGCGAACAGCCTCGCGGTCGGCGACGCGATCCCGGACGAGGAGCTGCCCGGCCCCCGGTACACGTGCCTGGTCGCGGGCCCGGCGAGCCTCGACCGCACCGCCTACGCCACCGAGCTGCAGTTCGGCGCGGCCGGGACGGGCGCGGAGCTGGGCCGGCTGCGCACGTCCGGGCTGCCCCGGGTGCTGCCGGGCGCGGCGTACGACGCGTGGCACGGCCACTGGCCGGACGGGAAGTGACCGTCACTCGACGGTGAACGGGAACGCGGCCGGTCCGGACGGGGTCAGGATCGTCAGCGGCCCGGACGCCCCCGGCGGGACGGTCGTGCGGACGCGCGTGTCCGTGACGTCGGCGACCGGCGACTCGGCGGTGCCGAACCGCGCCGCGGAGGCCGACGCGAGGCCCGTCCCGTGCACGGTGACGGACGCGCCGACGGGGGCGGACGCGGGCTCCACCGACGCGATCGCGGGCGCGAGGGCCTGGTCGCGGCCTCCGGGGGCGGGCGCGAGCAGGGCGGCGAACACGCCGCGCAGCTTCTCGGCGGTCTCCCGGGAGAACAGCCCGACGAGCGCGGCGATCGCGGTGACGCCGTAGGGGTTGATGTCGGTCGAGGCGCCGGTGGGCGAGGTCAGCCCGCCGCGCAGGACGAGGTAGACGACGAGCCCGAGCAGCGCCCCGACGAGCGGGAGCGTCAGGTACATCATCAGCCAGCTCCGGCGGAGGGCGCGGTTGCCGACGTACCAGTACAGCGAGCGGAGCGCGTGGACGATCGCGCCGAGCGCCCCGGCCGCCAGGACGACGACGAACAGGCACGTCTCCCGGGACACGCGGGGAGACCAGCCGAACAGGTGCACGGTCGTGGCGCGCGCGGGCAGTTGCGTGCGCCCGTCCGGGGACACGTCCGGCGCGGGCGGCCACGCCTGCACGAGGACGATCAGGAGCGCGGCGGTGAGCAGGAGGAGGACGGTCGAGGCGGCGACGATGTCGCCGGTGCGGGCGTAGCGGGCGCCGGACGACGACGACTCGGCCACGGGGCTCCTCTCCGCCGGGGGTCTCGGCGGCATATCGACCGGGGCGCGACCGGCGTTTCGCCCCACACGTCCCACCATTTACGGCAATCCATTACAAGTTGGTAGAGCGTTAACGAACCGGTCCCCGGCGGGCGGCGGGCCCGGCTTACGCTCCCGCCCATGCGCCGATCAGCAGCAGCACGCCCGGCGGCGGTCCTCGCCGCCGCCGCCGTGACCGCCGGTCTCGTCACCGGCGTCGCCCCGGCCGCCGCGGCGGCTCCCGCGGCCTGCGCCGTCCCCGCGGACCACGAGATCGCCGACGTGCAGGGCACCGGCGACGCGTCCCCGCTCGCGGGCCGGACCGTCCGCGTCGAGGGCGTCGTCACCGCCGACTTCCAGCGGTCCGACCAGCTCCGCGGCTTCTTCGTCCAGGACCCCACGCCCGACGACGACCCGCGCACCTCCGACGGGATCTTCGTGTACTCCACCCGCGAGGTGAACGTCCGCGACCGGGTGGTCGTCACCGGGAAGGTCGTCGAGTACCACGGCCTGACGGAGCTGTCGCCGGTCTCGGCCGTGGACGTGTGCGGGACCGCCCGCGCGATCGCGCCCGACAACGTGCGGCTGCCGCTGGAGGACGGCGCGGGGCTCGAGCGGTTCGAGGGGGTGCTGCTGCGGTTCCGGGGGCAGATGGTCGCGAGCGAGACCTACGACCTCGGCCGGTACGGGGAGATCACGGTCGCGGCGGGCGGGCGGCTGTACCAGCCGACCGACGGCCACGACGACTCCTCGCAGGCGGAGAACGAGGCCCGCAGGCTGCTCGTGGACGACGCGTCGAACGTCCAGAACCCGGACACGATCCCCTACACCGCGGACGGACGCGTCGTGCGGCTCGGCGACGTGACCGCCGGGCTCACGGGCGTCCTGTCGTACGGGTTCGGCTCCTACCGGCTGCAGCCGACCCGCAGCCCGCACTTCGCGCGCGCCAACCCGCGCCCGGACAAGCCGCGGCCGGTCGGCGGCGACGTGCGCGTCGCGAGCTTCAACACGCTCAACTGGTTCACCACGCTCGGCCGGCGCGGCGCGGACACGGCCGCCGAGCGCGACCGGCAGCTCGCCAAGCTCGTCGCCGCGCTCCGGGGCCTGGACGCCGACGTCGTCGGGCTCATGGAGGTCGAGAACAACGGCGACACGGCGCTGAAGGCGCTCGTGGACGCCCTGAACGCCGCGTCCGCCGAGACGGGGTCCGGCCGGACGTACGCGTGGACGGCGCACCCGTACCCCGGCACGGACGAGATCAAGGTCGCGTTCGTCTACGACACGGCGACCGTGACGCCGGTCGGCGGGCCGCGCTCGTCGCGGGACGACGTGTTCGACCGTCCGCCGCTCGTGCAGGCGTTCCGTCCGGCGGCGGGCGGCACGGCGTTCACCGCGATCGTGAACCACTTCAAGTCGAAGGGCTGCGGCGGCGCGTCCGGGCCCGACGCGGACCAGGGCGACGGGCAGAGCTGCTACAACGCGCGCCGGGTGAAGCAGGCGGCGGCGATCGCGGAGCTGGCGGCGGCCGCCGAGAACCCGCTCGTCCTCGGCGACCTGAACTCCTACGCGGCCGAGGATCCGATCGAGGTGCTCGAGGACGCGGGACTGACCAGCCAGACGAAGCGGTTCGTCGACGACGAGGACCGCTACAGCTACGTTTACATGGGCCTTTCCGGGGAGCTGGACCACATGCTCGCCGGACCGGCGCTGGCGCGGCGCGTGACCGGCGCGACGATCTGGCACGTCAACAGCGACGAACCGCGCTTCCTCGACTACAACACCGAGTACAACCCGGCGGAGTTCTACCGGCCGGACGCGTTCCGCTCGTCCGACCACGACCCGCTCCTGGTCGGCCTCGACCTGCGCTGATGTAACGGCGGACCGAAACGACGGAAAGGGGCCGGGCCGGTGCGCCCGGCCCCCTTTCGCGTCCCGCGTCCCGGACGTACGATTCCCGAATCGCTTTCTAGTGATGGGAACGCGCGTCATGACAGCAGCAGCTCCCGGTCAAGCGGCTCCCCGTCTCGCGTTCGGTATCGGCCCCGACGGCACCTACACCCGTCTCGGGCAGACGATCGCGTTCGTCCTCGGCCTCCTGACGATGTTCGCCTTCCTCCCTCTCGTCTTCGTCGCCGCCCTCCTGTACGCCCGCGCCGAAGAGCGGTTCGCGGACGATCCCGAGCGCGCGCGCACGCTCGTGAACTGGTCGTGGCTCAGCATCGCCGTGCCCGTCGCCCTCGGCGCGGTGACCGGGGTCATCGTGGCCGTCGTCATGGCCTGACCGGGAAGACACCGGGCTCCGGGCGGGTTGTCACTGTTCATGACCGTCCGTTTGTCTGTTCTCGATCTCGCCCCCGTCGTCAGCGGCTCCACCTCCGCGGAGGCGCTGCGCAACACCCTCGACCTCGCGCGGCACGCCGAGCGGCTCGGCTTCCACCGGTACTGGCTCGCCGAGCACCACGCGATGCCGGGCATCGCCAGCTCCGCGACGGCGGTGCTGATCGGGCAGGTCGCCGCGGCGACGTCGGCGATGCGGGTCGGCTCGGGCGGCATCATGCTGCCGAACCACGCCCCGATGGTGGTGGCGGAGCAGTTCGGCACCCTCGAGGCCCTCTACCCCGGCCGCATCGACCTCGGCCTCGGCCGCGCCCCCGGCACCGACCAGGCGACCGCGCGCGCCCTGCGCCGCTCCCCCGACTCCCTGTCGGTGGACGACTTCCCCGAGCAGGTCGTCGAGCTGCGCGGCTACTTCGACGAGAA
The DNA here is from genome assembly GCF_042675525.1 of Actinomadura sediminis. Taxonomy (NCBI): domain Bacteria; kingdom Bacillati; phylum Actinomycetota; class Actinomycetes; order Streptosporangiales; family Thermomonosporaceae; genus Actinomadura; species Actinomadura sediminis. The sequence continues at coordinate 2,647 of NZ_JBHTJA010000122.1, read as the reverse complement.
GAGCAAGGTGACGCCGGCGGCCGGGAACGAGCCCCCCGTCTGGCTGCTGGGGTCCAGCGGCTACAGCGCCAAGCTCGCGGGCCTGCTGGGCCTGCCGTTCGCGTTCGCGCACCACTTCAGCGCCGAGAACACGATGCCCGCGCTGGCCCTGTACCGGGAGTCGTTCCGCCCCGGCGCGCTCGAGGAGCCGTACGCGATGCTCGGGGTCGCCCTCACGGCGGCCGAGTCGGACGAGCGGGCCCGCGAGCTCGCGGCGCCGCAGGCGCTGTCGTTCCTGCGGCTGCGGCAGGGGAACCCGGGGCCGCTGCCGAGCCCGGAGGAGACGGCCGCCCACCCGTACACGCCGCTCGAACGCGAGCTCGTCCAGACGCGGCTGCGGAACCAGGTCGTCGGCGGCCCGGAGAGCGTCCGGCGGCAACTGGACGAGCTCGTCGAGCGGACGGGCGTGAACGAGGTCATGGTCGTCACGCAGGTGTTCGACCACGCCGACCGGCTGAGGTCCTACGACATCCTCGCCGAGCTGTACGCCTCGTCGCTCGACCCCCGCTGACGGGGGCCGCCGGGGCCGGTCGACCGGCCGGGGGGAAGTCGTCTAGGTTCGATCACCTATGGACGCGTCCAGCCCCCCTGACTCCGTGACGGTGAACGTCGCGGACCTCCAAGCCCGCCAGATGGTCGTCGGCATGGCGGTCGCCGGGTTCTTCGGCGCCGTCGCGGTCGCCGCCGCGGTCACCGGCAACGTGGACGGCGGCACGGGCGTCCGCGTGGCGGCGTTCGTGATCGGTCTCGTCTTCTCGCTGATCGGCGTCCTGCCGCTGCTGATGTGGCGGGTGGCGTTCCGGCGGCGGCGCCTGGTGCTCGACGCGTCCGGGATCCGCTGGGACGACCCGGACGGGCGCCCGTGGGCGGTGCCGTGGGCGGAGCTGTCCGGGGTGCGGCTGGCGAATCCGGAACCGGACGCCGGGGGGACCCGGGTCGGGCCCGAGGTGAGCCTCCTGCTGTATCCGGCGGGCCCGGAGTTCCGTGCCGCCCACCAATGGAGCATCTGGCCGTCGACAAACCCGGCGAACCGGGCGTCGCCTACGTGCTGCCGTTCGGCCGCGCCCACCGGGTCGTCGCCCCGATCGACGACGGGCTGAACCGGTTCGCGTCCGGGATGTACCGCTCGCCGGGCGAGCGGACCCCCGTGCCGCGCCGCCCGCGGGCGGTGACGGCCGCCGTGACGATCCTCGCGCTCTGCTGGTCCGCCCCGATGGCGGCCGCCGTCCTCGGGGACGAGGCGACAGCGGGGACCATCGCGATGGCGGCCTTCTGGACGGCGGCGTTCACGCTGTGGCTCGTGCGCATCTGGCTGGGCGGCCCGCTCGCCACGGGGCAGATGGCCCGGTTCGCGCCCGTCCTCGGCGCCGTGCTCTTCTTCGGGATCCTCCTGATCGCCGCGAGCGGGTACAGCTCCGGGCACCGGCCCGAGCCGGGCGACTTGAGGCTCCTGCCGCTCCTGCTGCCCGGCGCCGCCGTGTTCACGGCCGGGCGCCTGCTCGCGCGCGCGGACGTCCGGAAGTGGACCGAGTCCCGAGGGCAGGGCCGCTGACGGCGAAGGCCGCCGGCCCGCCCAAGCCGGGGCCGGCGGCCCGCACCGTCATACCCGGAGGCGGCCCGAGCGCTCCGGGTCCGTGCTGCCCATGCGCCGAACGTAGGCCGCGGCCGCGCCTAGGATGAACGTACGGGGCGGCGAATCGCGCCGCCTCGATTGGACGTCCCGGACATTGACCGTCCACGAGCCGCGGGGAGCGCGATGCCGCCGAGCCTGACCGCCGTGGCCGCGATCCCGCAGCTCGGGCTGGCGTCCCTCACCGGGCCGCCGCCGGACACGCCCGTCCTGTGGGTCGCGGTCAGCGAGCTGGAGGACCCGACGCCGTTCCTGGAGGGCGGCGAGCTGGTGCTCACCACGGGCATGCGGCTCACCTCCCGGAACGCGGCCGACTACGTCGCGCGGCTGGTGGCGCGCGGCGTCGCCGGGCTCGGCTTCGGGGTCGGCGTCATCCACCCGGCCGTCCCGGACGAGCTGCTCGCCGCGGCGCGCGCGCAGGGGCTGGCGGTCCTGGAGGTGCCGCGGCCGGTCCCGTTCATCGCGATCGGCAAGGCCGTCTCCCGGATGCTGGCCGCCGAGTGGTACGAGGACGTCACCCGCGCGTTCCAGGCCCAGCGGGAACTGACCCGCGCCGCGCTCGCCGGGCCGGGACGGCTCGTCGCGCGGCTCGCGCGGCTGCTCGGCGGCTGGGCGCTGCTGCTCGACGCCGCCGGGGACGTGCGGCACGCCGAGCCCGCGCGCGCCCGGACGCACGCGGAGGCGCTCGCGCCCGAGCTGGCGCGGCTGCGCCGCCGTCCCGCCGGGGACCGGCCGGAAGGGTCCCCGTCGAGCCTGGCGCTGTCGCTTCCGGGCGAGCACATCGTCGTGCAGCGGATCGGGCTGGGCGGACGGCCGCGCGGCTTCCTCGCCGTCGGGACGGACGAGCCGCTGCCGCCGGCCTCGCACACCATCGTCGGCGCGGCCGTCGCGCTGCTGACGCTCCAGTCGGAGACGCCGCGCACCGCCCGCGACCTGCGCGCGGCGCTCGCCGCGCTGCTGCTCGGGCGGCCCGCCGGG
>NZ_JBHTJA010000121.1:0-18135 GCF_042675525.1 Actinomadura sediminis | reverse complement strand
CCGGGGACCGCGCCGCCGCGATGGACCGGCTGCGCGCCGCCGCGGCGGTCTTCGACGTCTGCGGCATGCGCGACGTGCACGCCCAGACCGTCCGGGCGCAGCGGCGCCTCGGCGTGCGGGTGCCGGGCGGCGGCGCCGGGAAGGGCGGGCGGGGCGCCCGGGCGAAGGCCGCCGCGGAGGCGCCGTTCGGGCTGTCGCCGCGCGAGCTGGAGATCGCCGGGCTCGTCGCCGAGGGCTGCAGCAACCAGCAGATCGCCGAGCGGCTGTACCTCAGCGTCCGGACGGTCGAGACGCACCTCACCCGCGTCTTCGCGAAGATCGGCGTCTCGTCGCGGGTAGGGGTGGCGACCGCCATGCAGCGTCCGGAATGAACCGACGCCCGGAGTGAACCGAAGAGTCCCGTTTCGACTCTCATCTCACGTACATGGTCACAGGCCGCACGCCTCACGGTGCACGTAAGTACGGGTTCTCCACGATGCCGCGCCGACCTCGGGGTTTGGCAGGGTAGGGGCGTCCGGAGCCGGGAGGAAGGCCGCGAAGGAGGTGGACACCCCATGAAGCAGATCAGAACGGTCGACGCCGACGGGATCGCACGATTCACGCACGACGGCGTCGCCGACGCCGAGGTGTCCGCGCACCCCTTCGCCACCGCCGACGGGCTCGGGCTGTCGCTGACCCGGTTCCGCCGCGCCGGCGCCGTCCACGCCGACACCGACGCCGTCCTGCTGGTGCACGGGCTGACGACGTCCAGCGACATGTACGTCATGCCGGAGCACACGAACCTCGTGAACGCCCTGCACGACGCCGGGTTCGGGGACGTGTGGGCGCTCGACTACCGGATGAGCGCCAGGTTCCCCTACAACGCGGAGACCCACCGGCACACCCTCGACGACGTCGCCCACTGGGACCACCCGGCCGCGCTCGCGGAGATGCGCCGCCACATCGGCGACGGCCGCCGCCTCCACGTCGTCTCCCACTGCCTCGGGTCCGTGACGTTCTCGATGGCGCTGTTCGCCGGGACGGTCACGGGCGTCACCAGCCTGGTGTGCAACAGCGTCTCGCTGACGCCCCGCACGCCGCCGTGGTCGAAGCTGAAGCTGAAGTACGGGCCGGCGCTGATGGAGTACGTCCTGGGCCCGCCGTACGTCGACCCGCGTTACGGCAGGGCGCCGGTGCTGACCCGCGGCTGGATGCTGGCGAAGGCGGTCGCGCCGTTCCACCGCGAGTGCGACGACCCGATCTGCCACATGCTGTCGTTCATGTGGGGCGGCGGGCAGCCGATCTTCTCGCACGACAAGATGTCGCCGGTGACGCACGGCCGCCTGACCGACCTGTTCGGCGCCTGCAACGTCCACTACTACCGGCACATGCACAGGATGGTGGAGGCCGGGCGCGCGGTGCGGTACGACCCGCGCGACCCGCGGCACGCGGACCTGCCCGTCGACTACCTCGCGGGCGCCGCGGACGTGACGACGCCGATCCTGTTCCTCACCGGAGACCGCAACCACGTGTTCACCGACTCCAACATCGTCTGCCACCGCGCGCTCGAATCGATCGCCCCCGGCCTGCACGAGCTGGAGATCCTCCCCGGCTACGGGCACCAGGACCCGTTCATGGGCGCGGCGTCCGGCACCGAGGTGTTCCCCCGGGTCCTGGACTTCCTCAAGCGGAAGGCGGGCTGATCGGCATGGCGGCGCGGACGGGAGGGCCTGCCGAGCACGCCGACGCGGTCGTCGTCGGGTCCGGGTTCGGCGGGTCGGTGGCGGCCTACCGGCTCGCGGAGGCGGGGCTGTCGGTGGTGCTGCTGGAGCGCGGGCAGCCGTACCCGCCGGGCAGCTTCCCCCGCTCGCCGCGGCAGCTCGGCCGCGCGTTCTGGGACCCGGCCGCCGGCCTGTACGGCATGTACGACGTGTGGAGCTTCAAAGGCTGCGACTCGGTGGTGTCGGCGGGCCTCGGCGGCGGGTCGCTGATCTACGCGAACGTCCTGCTGCGCAAGGACGAGCACTGGTTCGTCGACGAGCAGCCGATGCCGGGCGGCGGCTACGAGTCGTGGCCGGTCTCGCGCGCCGACCTCGACCCGCACTACGACGCCGTCGAGCGGATGATGGGCGCGACGCCGTACCCGCTGGACGCGGCGCCGTTCAGCGACACCCCGAAGACGCACGCGATGCAGGACGCCGCGGCCGAGCTCGGGCTGCGCTGCGAGCTGCCGCCCCTCGCGGTCAGCTTCGCCGGCCGGCCGGGCGGGGCGCCGGGCGTGGGCCTGCCGATCGCCGAGCCGTCCTACGGCAACCTGCACGGCAGGCCGCGCCGCACCTGCAAGCTGTGCGGCGAGTGCGACATCGGCTGCAACGAGGGCGCCAAGAACAGCCTCGACCACAACTACCTGTCGGCGGCCGCGCACCACGGCGCGGACGTCCGCACCGCCCGCGAGGTGAAGGCGATCCGGCCCCGCCCCGGCGGCGGGTACGAGGTCGACTACGTCCACCACGCCGATCTCACCGTCCGGCGGAAGGCGCGGCAGCAGCCCGTCGAGACGATCACCTGCGACCGCCTGATCCTGGGCGCCGGCACCTACGGGACGACGTTCCTGCTGCTGAAGTCGCGGACGGCGCTGCCCGGGCTGAGCGGCGCGCTCGGCACCCGGTTCAGCGGCAACGGCGACCTGCTGACGTTCCTGCTGAACGCCCGCGACCGCGAGCGCGTCCGGCCGCTGGACGCGTCCCGCGGCCCGGTGATCACCAGCGCGATCCGGCTGCCCGACGAGGTGGACGGCGTGCCCGGCGCGGGCCGCGGCGCCTACATCGAGGAGGGCGGGTACCCGGGGTTCACCGACTGGATCGTGCACAGCCTCGACGTGGGCGACGCCGTCGAACGGGCGGTGCGCTTCCTATGGGACCGGTTCGTCGAGTTCTTCAAGGACGCGCCGGACACGAACCTGTCGAAGGAGATCTCGGACCTGATCGGGGACGGGGCGCTGACCGTCAGCTCGCTGCCGCTGCTCGGCATGGGCCGCGACACCGCCGACGGGCGGCTGCACCTGCGGGACGGGCGCCTCGCCGCCGACTGGACGACCGAGACGAGCGAGGAGCTGTTCACGCGCGTCCGCAAGACCATGCAGGGCATCGCGGACGTGCTGGGCGCCGAGTACGCCGACAACCCGATGTGGTTCCGCAAGCGGATCGTCACCGTGCACCCGCTGGGCGGCGCCCCGATGGCCGACCATCCGGGGCGGGGCGTGTGCGACGCGTTCGGGGAGGTCCACGGGTTCCCGGGCCTGTACATCGCCGACGGGGCGGCGATGCCGGGCCCGGTGGGCCCCAACCCCTCCCTCACGATCGCCGCGCACGCCGACCGGATGGCGACGCGGCTGCTGGAGGGCGCGGGCCGGGGGGCCCGCACTCCGGCCCGCACCACGGCCCGCGACGTTCCCGCGCCGGGGGGCGCGGGAGCGGCGGGGGTCTCCGTTCCGGTCCGCACGGGGGCCGAGCCGGTCGGGGGGTCGACCGGCTCGCCGGATCGGGCGGGGAACGGCGCGGCGTACGCGCCGGAGCCGGGGAGCCGCGGCGGCACCAGGGGACCGTCCGCCGCGGCGTCCGGCCGTACGCCGCCGCCGCTCGCCGGGTCGGCCGGCGCCGCGGCGACCTCGCTGTCGTTCACCGAGACGATGAAGGGGTCCGTCACCTACGGCGTCGCCGACCCGCGCGCCGGGGCGGCGGATCCGGGGCGCGAGCCGCTGTCGTTCCGGTTGACGATCACCGCCGACGACGTCGACCGGTTCCTCGCCGAGCCCGAGCACGAGGCGCGGGCCGAGGGGTGGGTGGACACCGCCGCGCGCGGGGGCCGGCGGCCCGTCCTGCGGGGCCGGTTCAACCTGTTCGCGCCGGCCGGCGGCGAGGACCGGCGGCTGATGAAGTACCGGCTGTTCTTCACCGACGGCGAGGACCGGCCGCGCACCCTCACCGGCCGCAAGAACGTCCTGCACGGGCCGCCGACGCGGATCTGGCCCGACACGTCCACGCTGTACGTGCGGCTGCTGGACGGGCACGTCCCCGAGGACGCCGAGGCGGACGCGGCGGTCGTCGCGGCGGGCGTCCTGCACATCGAGCTGGGCGACTTCGCGCGGCAGCTCGCGACGTTCCGGACGTCCGGTCCGGACGGCGCGGGGAAGCTGCTGGACTTCGCCCGGTTCTTCGCCGGGGAGCTGTGGGAGGTGTACGGCCCCGAGTCCGATGACTAGGGGCCGTCCGAAGACGGGTACGGGCCGAGAGAACTGCGGGGTGCTCTCGGCCCGTACCTCTTTTTCGCGGTGCTACAGGTCGCTTATTCGCGGTGCTACAGGTCGCCCGCGTCGCGGGCGGGGCAGTCCGGCGGGCAGTTCGCCGCGTGGCCGGGGAGCCACCGGACGAACGCCTTGAGCATCAACCGGAAGAAGACGCCCATGAGCGGCCCGGTGCCGGGGACGAGCGGCTCGAACGTCGCGCGCCACCGCAGGTAGGTCCCGCTCCCGTCCTCCTGCTCCTCCAGGTGGACGTCGGAGCGGTACCGGCGGACGGGCAGTCCCGACAGGGCGATGTAGGAGAAGCGCGCGTACGGCTCGTAGGCGACCGTCTGCTCCTTGGCGGGCCAGATCTGCTTGACGCACCCGACCCCGTAGGTGGTGGCGTCGCCCTTGCGGACCTGGCGGGCGGGGGTCGGGAACCTGCCCCACGCGCCCCACGCCTCCGGCACGGCGAGGTGCCGGAACAGCACCTCGGGCGCGGCCGTCGCGGCGGCGGCGACCTCGATCTCCTGCGGCATGCGTGCCTCCCCGGGTGACGGTTCCCGGCACCGTACCGCGCCCGGCGCGCGGCGTCAGCCCTCCCGGGCCCCGTCAGCCGCCGGACTGCGCGCGGGCGCGGAACGCGGCCGTCTTGACCCGGTTCTGGCACGCGGTGGAGCAGAACCGGCGGGTGCCGTTGCGGGACGTGTCGACGTAGACGCGGTCGCAGCGCGGAGCGGTGCAGACGCCGAGCCGGTCGCGGAAGTCGCCGCCGAGGACGATCGCGAGCCCGGTCGCGCACGGGGCGGCCCACTCGGCGGTGAGCGTGCCGCCCTCGCCGTGGAAGTGGACGTGCCAGGGCTCGCCGTCGTGGCGTTCCAGGCGGGGCCGGGCGCGGGTGTCGTCCAGCAACCGGTTGACCCGATCGGCGGCGGCGTCCAGGTCGCCGGCGGCGACGCTCTCGAAGACCGCGCGCAGGTCGCGGGCGACGGCGGCGAGTTCCGCGGCTTCGGCCTCGCCGACGGCGTCGCGCAGCCCGCGCAGCACGCCCGCCGCGGCGGCGCGCCGGTCCGCGGGGGTGGGCAGCAGGTAGGGGCGGCCGCGCCGCTCCCCCTCGGTCAGCTCGTTGACCAGCTCGACGGCGGCTTCCACGACCGCATCGGTGTGACTGTTGAAGTCCACTTGACCAGTTACGCCTTCCCGTTTAGCGTGTAACTATCCAAAGGCTATACGACAGTTACGGGAGGCGTCATGACGCTGCTCGACCGGGAGACGGCCGACGCGTGGATCGCGCGCTGGGACGTCCAGCAGGAGGGCTACGTCCCCGATCGCGAGGAACGGTTCACCGCGCTGATCGACGCGCTCGAGGCCGCCGCCGGACGCCCCGACCCGCTCGTCCTCGACCTCGGGTGCGGGCCCGGCTCGCTCGCCGCCCGCATCCTGGACCGGCTGCCCGCCGCCACGGTCGTCGCCATCGACGCCGACCCGCTGCTGATGGCGCTCGGCCGGGCCGCGCACGCCGACCGCGACGGGCTCCGCTTCCACACGCTCGACCTGCGCGAGCCCGGCTGGGCGGCGCGGCTGCGGCTGGACCGGCAGGCCGACGCGGCCGTCAGCACCACCGCGCTGCACTGGATCTCCGGCGCGGACCTGCGCGTCACCTACCGCGAACTGGCCACCGTCCTGCGGCCCGGCGGCCTGTTCCTCAACGGCGACAACCTGGCGAGCGAGGACGTCACGCCCGGCCTGGCCCGGCTGGAGGCGGCGCTGTGCGAGCGGGAGCGCGCCAGGCGGCTCTCGCCGGAGGGCGCGGGCGCCCCGGAGGACTGGGAGCAGTGGTGGACGGCGATCGCGGCGGACCCCGCGCTCGCCGGGCTGCGCGCGGAGATCCGGGAGGAGGCGTCCGGGCACCACGGGTCGGAGTCCGGGCTGCTGTCCACGCACGCCGAGGCGCTGCGCGACGCCGGGTTCGGCGAGGTCGGGACCCTGTGGCAGCGCGGCGACAACCGGCTGCTCGCCGCGCTCCTCACCGGCTGAGCCCCCGCCCCGGAGGCCGGAGACCGCCCGGCCGGGTGCTCCCCTCCCCGGCCGGGCGGACGATCATCCGGCGGTCACCCCGGCGGTCACCGCGCGGCCAGCACGGGGAACGTCAGCACGCGGCCGGGCGGGCCGCCCGGCGGGCCCGCGGCCCCGCCCGCGTCCGTCCCGTCCCGGCCCGCCGGGTCCGCCCGCACCGCGTCGCCCGGGAGGGCGCCGGTGAGGAGGTGACCGCGGAACGCCGCTCCCTTCGCGGTGATCTTCATCGGCTGGAAGGCGCCCGGCGCCAGCGCGCAGAACCCCGTCTGGACGACGTCCTCGTAGAGGGAGTCGGACACCACGTAGGCCACGTCGCGGGCGTCGTCGTCCAGCAGGCGCCGCAGCGGCGCCGCGTCCAGCAGGCGCTGGACGACGATGGGCGCGTCGCCCGCCGGCCCGAACGGGCCCGCGGTCAGCGTGCCGTAGTGCAGCGCGAGCCGCACCCGCAGCCGGTGCCGGCCGGGCCTGCGGTTGACCTCCCGCAGCGCCTCCGCGAGCCCGATCACGAACCCGCCGGCGACCGGCGCCGGGTCGGTGCCGGTCGGCAGCGTCGCCAGCTCCCCGTCCCCGCCGACCTGCTTGTCCCAGCGGGCCCGGTCGAGCCCGATGCCGCGCGCCGCGCGGTCCAGCGCCTCCGCGAGCTGGTGCTGCGCGGCGAGCTGGTCGCGGGCGTCGCGCCTGCTGTACTTCTGTATGTCCACCGCCAGGAGGAGGCGGTAGTCGAGCCGTGCCGTCGTCTCGATTCCTCTCATTCCCGATCCCGCCCTCGGTCGCTTCGAGCGAACGGGCCCGGTGCCCGCGTCCGCTCCACTCGCGGAGTGAACGTCGCTTCGCGAAGGTTCCGTGAAGAAGGATCCGGGTTCCGCCCCCCTGTCCGCATCTCGATTTCCGTCTCTCACGCCCCGTTCGACGCAGAGTGCCGCGGGCCGGTGCCGGAGGTAAGGCGGCTATGACGAACCAGTTAGCGCCTACCTGGAATAGCGAGGTCAAAAGGGGTATCTCGGGCGTCGCGGCGTGACGGGGCCCACTGATCGCGGACGATCCGCGGCCTCGGGCGTTCCCCTAGGCTGGCCGTGTGAGCACCACCCGACCGTCCGCCCGGCCCCTGCTGCTGCCCGCCCTCCGCGAGGTGTACGACGCCTACGTGCGGGAGGCGGACGCACTGCCCGCGCTGCCCGCCGCGCTGCAGGCCGAGGTGTGGACGTCCGCGCAGCTCGGCGGCCTACTGGCCGCGGCGCCGCACGAGCAGGCCCGGCGCGCCGCGCTCGGCGACCTGATCGGCTGCCTGCGCGCCGCCGGGACCCCCGGGACGCGGGCGTTCCTGCGGGCGCTCGCCGCGATCGGCCCCGAGGTGGGCCGCGGGGCCGCGGCCAAGGCGGCGGACGCGCTGCGCGACGTCCCGGCCGCCCCGTGGGAGGACGCGCTCGGCCGCGTCGTTCCCGGCCAGGCCTGGCTGATCCAGGAGGGCCCGCTCGACGGCGACCGGCTGGTGTGCGAGTTCCGCTACACGGACATGGGCACCGCGGGCATGCACGCGCTGGCCGTCCGCCTGACCTACGGCGACGCGCCGACCGAGGTGGTCACGGTCGGCGACGTCCCCGCACTGATGACCGCGGCGCGGCAGGCGATGCAGGCCGAGCTGTGCGTGGTGCAGCCCTACGACACCGCGGCCGTCGGGGCCAGGCTCCGCACCGCCCTGAACGGCGCGGAGCCCGTCCCCGCGGACTGCCGCCCGGCGCTGGCGCTGGCCCGCCACCGGGCGTCCCTGCTCCCCTAGCGGCTTCCCTAACGCCCGATCGCGCGGTACCGGCGGACCGCCAGCGGGAAGAACACCGCCGTGATCGCCAGCGGCCACACGACCGCCAGCAGGAGCGCGTTCTCCGACGCCCACGAGTCGCTCGCCAGTGCCGCCAGCGCCGGGTCGCCGAACAGCTCCCGGCAGGCGGTGACGGTGGCCGACATGGGGTTCCACTCGGCGATCGCGCCCAGCCAGCCCGGCATCGTGCTCGGCGCGACCATGGCGCTCGACAGGAACCCGATCGGCCACACCAGGATCTGGATCATCATCACCGATTCGGGCCCCTTGGCGACCAGCCCCAGGTACACGCCCACCCACACGAGCGCGAACCGCAAGAGCAGCAGCAGGCCCAGCCCGGCGAGCGCGGGGACGATCCCGTCGTGCACGCGCCAGCCCATCGCCAGGCCGCACAGCGCCATCACCGACAGCGCCGCCAGCGAGTCGACCATGTCGGCGGCGCCGCGCCCCGCCACCACGGCGGACGGCGCCATCGGCATCGCCCGGAACCGGTCGGACACGCCCTTGGCGGCGTCGGCGGCGACCGCGGTGAACGTGGCCTCGACCCCGAACACCATGGTCATGGCGAACATGCCCGGGATGATGAACTCCCGGTAGTCCCCGCCCGGAACCTCCATCTGGCCGCCGAACAGGTAGCCCATCATCAGCACGACCAGCACCGGGAACGCCAGCCCGACGGCCAGCTGGTCGGGACGCTTCGCCCAGTGGGTGAGCGCCCGCCGGGTGAGCGTCCAGCCGTCGGCCGCGGCCCACCGCAGCCGCCCCACCGGGCCCCGTGGAATCTCCGGAATGGGTGGCGTCTCCGGGATGGGCGGCATCGATGCCACGGTCACGCGGGCACCTCCTCGTTCTCGTTGGTCGAATCGCCCGTGAGGTGCAGGAACACCTCGTCGAGCGTGGGCCGCCGCACCCCGATGTCGGCGACCCGCACGTCCGCCTCGTCCAGCGCCCGGACCGCACCGGTCAGCGCCCCGACCCGGTCGCGGACGGGCGCGCCGACCGTCAGTGCGTCGGCGTCGACCTCGGGTTCGGTCCCGGCGATCCGGGCGACGACCTCCGCCGCCCGCGTGAGCGCACCCGGGTCCTCCAGGACGACCTGCAGGTGGTCGCCGCCGAGCCGGGTCTTGAGCTCGTCCGGCGCGCCGCCGGCGATGACGCGCCCCCGGTCGATCACCGAGATCGCGTGCGCGAGCCGGTCGGCCTCCTCCAGGTACTGGGTGGTGAGGAGCACGGTGGTGCCGCCGTCGGCGAGCGAGCGGACCGCGTCCCACACCTCGATGCGGCTGCGCGGGTCGAGCCCGGTGGTGGGCTCGTCCAGGAACAGCACGGACGGCGCGAGGATCATCCCTGCCGCGAGGTCGAGGCGGCGCCGCATGCCGCCGGAGTACTGCCCGGCCGGCCGGTCGGCGGCGTCGGTGAGCCGGAACCGCTCGAGCAGTTCGTCGGCCCGCCGCCGCGCCCACCGGGCGCCCAGGTGGTAGAGGCGGCCGAACATGACGAGGTTCTGCCGCCCGGTGAGCACCTCGTCGACCGCCGCGTGCTGCCCGACCAGCCCGATGCGCGTCCGGACCCGTCCGGCGTCGCGCACGACGTCGTGCCCCGCGACGACCGCGCGCCCGGCCTCGGGGCGGGCGAGCGTGGCGAGCACGCGCACGCACGTGGTCTTGCCCGCGCCGTTGGGGCCCAGCACGCCGTGCACCGTTCCCGCGGGCACCCGCAGGTCCAGGCCGTCCAGCGCCCGGGTCGCGCCGTAGGACTTGCGCAACCCCGCCGCCTCGATCGCGAACTGTGGCTCTGTCATCACTCTCCTGAAACTCCGTACACAATACGGATTGACCATCCCGGGCAATATAACGTACGTCGTACAGAGTTTCATCCCGGGCGGCGGATTTTTTCTGGGAGGATGCGAACGTGACCACCGAGTACAGCGGCGGCGGCGACCTCAGGCGGAGCCTCGAGCTCCTGTGGGGCGGCAGGCCCGCCCCCCGACGCGGCCCGAAGCCCAAGCTCACCGTGGCGGAGATCGTCCGCACCGCGATCGCGGTCGCCGACGCCGAGGGCCTGGACGCCCTGTCGATGCGGCGCATCGCCGACGAGCTCGGCGTCGCCCCGATGTCGATCTACACCTACGTCCCGAGCAAGGCCGAACTGATCGACGTGATGTTCGACCGCGCCCTCGCCGAGCTCACCCCGCCCGACGACGTCCCCGGCGGCTGGCGTCCCAAGCTCGAGCACCTCGCCCGCGACAACTGGGACCTGTACCACCGGCACCCCTGGCTGCTGCACGTCTCCGTGGTCCGTCCGCCCATGGGCCCGGCGGTGTTCGCCAAGTACGAGTTCGAGCTGCGCGCCGTCGACGGCATCGGCCTGACCGATGTGGAGATGGACTCCGTCGTCGCCCTCGTCACCGGGTTCGCCGAGAGCTCGGCGCGCGTCTCGGTCAACGTCGCCGAGGCCGAACGCCGCACCGGCATGACCGACGTGCAGTGGTGGGAGACGATGGCGCCGCTGCTGGAGGAGGTCGACACGGGCGAGGACGAGTACCCGCTCAGCGCCCGCGTCGGCAGGAGCGCCGGGATGGAGTATCAGGGCGCCGTCGGCCCCCGCCAGGCGTTCGAGTTCGGCCTCGCGCGCATCCTGGACGGCATCGAGGTCCTGATCGCGTCCCGCCGCTGACCGTCGTCCCGCCGGGCACCGGGCGCGCGCGGACGGATCGTCGTACCCGCGCCGTACGATTCCCCCGCACGACCACCCGGGAAGGACGGAGCCATGGACACGTTCGAGCGCCTGCGGGAGATCTGCCTGTCATTGCCGGAGGCGGCCGAGAAACCGTTCGGGGGTCACACCGCGCCCTCCTTCCGGGTTCGGGACAAGCTCTTCGTGATGACGTCCGAAGACGGGCTCTCGCTGATGTTCAAGGGCGGGCCGGGTGTCCAGGAGGCGCTCATCGCCGAGGATCCCGAGCGCTTCTACCGGCCTCCCTACGTCGGCGGCAAGGGATGGGTCGGCGCACGCCTGGACGTCGACCAGGACTGGGACGAGCTCGCCGAGCTGATCGAGGACAGCTACCGGCTCATCGCCCCGAAGCGCCTCTCCGCGCAACTCGACCGACGCTGACCCCGCTCGACCCGGTGGGCGGGGCGCGCCCGCCCGCCCCTGGCCCGCGCCGCGGGCGGGGGTTCAACGGCGGGGGCGGGAGAGGGTGCGAAGTCGCCTGCCGATGCGGTCGAGGGTGGCGTCGTCCGGTCTCCAGCCGCGGTGCAGGAGTGCGGTCAGGAGCGCCTCGAGATAGGGACCCGGGCGGGACAGGAAGTCGCGGGTGACGGGTATGAGTTCCCAATTCATCTCCTCTGCCAGCCATTTGCGGCGCCGGCGGTCGCGGTCGCGCGCGTCCGAGCCGGTGTGGTGACGTTCGCCGTCGTATTCGAGGCCCACGCGGAACTCCGCGTAGCCGAGGTCCACGTAGAGCAGCCGGTCGTACGGACCCATGACCGGGACCTGGCAGGCCGGGCGGGGGAATCCGGCGTCGACGACGGCGACCTTGGTCCAGCTCTCGCCGGGTGACGCGGATCCGCGGTCGCCCAGGCGGAGGATCTCCCCGAGCCGGGTGTTGCCCCGGTAGCCCGGGAGGGTGCGGGCCATCTTCCTGAGCTCGGCCGCCTCGACGCCGCGCCTGAGGAACTGGTCGAGACCGGCGACGGCCTCGTAGCGGGGCAGCCAGCGGGCGCAGTCGAGGGCGGTGCGGGCGGGCGAGGTGAGCCGGACATGTTCTCTCTCCACTGTGTGCTCGGGGGGCATGCGCGCCCCGGGATCGGACGGGTCGACGAGGTCGACGGGCCAGTCGGACTCGCGCACGCCCGGGGGTAAGACGTCCAGGCCCCAGAGCCATGCGGCCGTGCGGCGGGCGATCACGACCTCGCCGGGAAGGAGACGGCTGAGCATCGCGGCCCGCGTCTCGAGCGGTGCGCCTTTCACCGGAACGAAGTGGACGCCCCGGCCGACGGGGGTGATGGCGTTCTCGGCAGTGCGCTTCCAGGTGAGGGTGAATCCGTTCATGAGGAAGATGCTGCCCGGCCGGGTCAGGGGCTGGAAGCACTCCCCGAGACTGTGGACAACTTCGAGGGAGCACCTTCTCACGCCCCGGAATGTGGCATTTGCGCTCCGGTGAGCGACCGGTCCGCCCGGCGAGAACCCGGGCACCACTGTCCCGCTTCGGTGGACGGCGCCCGTGTCGCCCCCGGCCGGCTTGGCCGCCGCACGCTTCCCGAAAGGGCGGCAGGGCCCGGGCCCGGCGCGGTTCGTGGCGGGCGGGGTCTCAGCGCCCTCGCGCGACCGTCACCGCGCGACCGTCACCGCGCGGTCGCGGGACGGGCGTCGAGGGCCCACCGGGCGATGCGGGCGATCAGGTCCGGGGTGGCGGCGACCTCGGCGTGCCCGAAGGACGGTTCGACCCACAGTTCGCGCGGTTCCCTGGCGGCCCCGTAGAGCTGGTGGGCGTGCTCCAGCGGGAAGAAGGCGTCCGCGTCGCCGTGGACGACCAGGAGCGGGACGGGGGCGATGCGCCCGGCGACCTGGTGCGGGGCCTCGGGGACGGGGTCCCAGCCCTTCGGGGCGATGCGGGTGCCGCGGGCGAGCCGCACCGCGAGCCGGCCGCTGCGGCGCTCGATGGCCCAGTGGACCCGCCGCATCGGGACGGTGCCGCGGTAGTACCAGCGGGCGGGCGCGCTGACCGCGACGACGGCGTCGACGCCGCCGTGCAGGGCGGCGTGCCGCACGGCCACGGCGCCGCCCATGGAGAACCCGGTGACGACGACGCGCTCGTAGCCGCGGCGGCGGGCGGCGCCGACGGCGGCGTCGAGGTCGAGGACCTCCAGGTCGCCGACGGTGGAGTGGCCTCCGGACGCGCCGTGGCCGCGGAAGTCGAGGCCGACGACCCCCCCGAACCGGTTCAGGACCCCGGCGATGCGCCGCAGCGCCGGCTGCCGCCACGAGCAGGTGAAGCCGTGCGCGAGGACGAAGCAGACGCCGTCCGGCCCGCGGAGGTGGCCGGCGTCGATGCGGACGTGGTCGGCGGTGTAGAGGGTGAGCGGTTCGAGAGTCGGCACGTCACCCATGATCGCGCGGCTGGTCGCGGGCTGAACGGCCGGGTCGCGGGGTAGGTAGGCAGCGTGTCGGGAGGGCTGGTCGATCGGGCGGCGATCGTGCGGCGCGGATGAGGCCGCGGCCGCATCGGCGGGAAGGCGCGTCACCGGACGCCGTGATGGCGTCGTCGGCGCGCGCGCACGAGCGCGCCGCGGTGCTGCTGGAGCGGATGGCCGCGGCGCACCCTGACGAGGCCGAGTTGCACCTGCAGGCCGCCACGCGGCACCGCAGGTGGGCCGAGCGGGACCGGGAGACCGCCGAGCGGCACGCACCCGACGGTTGAGCGATCAAGGAGGATTCATGCGCATCGGTGTTTCGCTCGTCGAACGGAGCGGGCCGGACGCGCTCGCCAAGCTGGAGGACGACGTCAGGAAGGCCGCGGACGACGGGCTCGCCTCGGCGTGGATGTCGAACATCTTCGGGATGGACGCGCTCACGGCGCTCGCCGTCGCGGGGAACGCCGTCCCCGGCATCGAGCTCGGGACGGCGGTGGTCCCGTCGTATCCGCGGCATCCGGCGGCGCTGGCGCAGCAGGCGCGGACGACGGCGCTCGCGCTGGACGGGCGGCTGACGGTCGGCCTCGGCCTGTCGCACAAGGTCGTCATCGAGGACATGTACGGGTTCGACTTCGGCCGTCCGCTGCGGCACATGGACGAGTACCTGTCGGTGCTGCTGCCTCTGCTGGACAACGGGACGGCGGCGTTCGACGGCGACACGGTCCGCGGGCACATCTCGCTCAGCGTGCCGAACGAGGGCCGGGTGCCGGTGCTGCTCGCCGCGCTGGGCCCCAAGATGCTGAAGCTGGCGGCGGAGCGGACGGACGGGACGGTCCTGTGGATGACGGGTCCCACGACGGTGCGCGACCACATCGCGCCGACGATCACGGACGCCGCGAAGGCGGCGGGGCGGCCCGCCCCTCGGATCGTGTGCGTCCTTCCCGTGTGCGTGACGGACGACGCGGAGCGCGCGCGGGAACGGGCGGCGAAGGCGTTCGAGGTGTACGGAACCCTGCCCTCGTACCGGGCGATGATGGACCGGGAGGGGGCGAAGGGCCCGGAGGATCTCGCGATCATCGGGGACGAGGACGCGGTCCGCGCCCGGCTGGACGAGCTGGACGCCGCGGGCGTCACCGACTTCGTGGCCGGGGAGTTCATGCCGGGCGAGGAGCGGACGCGGACCCGCGACTTCCTGAAGTCGGTCACGGCGCGATGACCTCGTAGAGCTCGCCGCCGGGGCCGGCGGAGTACCGCCGCGCCGCCCCGGCGGGCGGCCGTGGCCGACACGTCCGCCGCCGGGGCCCTGCGTCGCGGGGGCCGCCCGCTCCCCGCGTTCCCGCGCCGCCCGGGACGTCCGGTGGCGTGCAGGGCGCCGAGCACGAGCCGATGCGCGCGGCGGAGCGGGCGCTCACACCGATACGCCGCGCGAGAAGCGGATTTACCTGCTGATAACCTTGCGGTTCAAGCGCGCCCGGAGCGAAGTCCGGTGCGAACCCGGCGCTGTCCCGCAACTGTGGTGCCTCCCCCCGAGAAGGCCGAGCCAGGTCGCCTCCGCGCGCGCCGACGACCATCGACCTCGTGGAAGGGCGATCCGTCCTGCGCGGGCCGCGGCTTCCCTGCATCCAGGAGGCTCCTGTGAGACCCGTACGCGCCCTCGGCGCGGCCATCGTGTTCGGCGTCGTGACGCTCGCCTCGGCGTGCGGCGGCGGAGGCGGCGAGAAGGACGCCGCCGCGGGCGGCGCCGTCACCGTCCAGGCCGCCAACGGCGCGGTCGAGATCCCGGAGAGGCCCGGGAAGATCGTGTCGCTGTCCCCCACGCACACCGAGACGCTGTTCGCGATCGGCGCCGGCGACCAGGTGGTCGCGGTGGACGAGTACTCCAACCATCCGCAGAACGCGCCGCGCACGAAGCTGTCGGGCTTCAAGCCGAACGCGGAGGCGATCATCGGGTACGAACCCGACCTGGTCGTGCTGTCCGACGACATGAACGGCATCGTCAAGGCACTGGAGAAGGTGGGCGTCCCCGTCCTGCTGGAGCCCGCCGCGACGAGCCTCGACGAGGCCTACGACGAGATCACCGACCTCGGGAAGGCCACCGGGCACGAGGCCGAGGCGAACGAGCTCGTCCAGACGATGCGCGCGGACATCGAGCGGACCGTCGCCTCGGCGGGCGAGGCCGGCGACCTGACGTACTACCACGAGCTGGACGACCAGTTGCACACCGTGACGTCCAAGACGTTCATCGGCCAGGTGTACGGGCTGTTCGGCATGAAGAACATCGCGGACGCGGCCGAGGACGCGAGCGGCGGGTACCCGCAGCTCTCCCGCGAGTACCTGCTCGAACAGGACCCGGACCTCGTGTTCCTGGCCGACACCAAGTGCTGCGGGCAGGACGCCGGGACGGTCGCCGAGCGCCCCGGGTGGGGTGACCTGAAGGCCGTCCGGGACGGCGGCGTGGTGGAGCTCGACGACGACGTCGCGTCCCGCTGGGGTCCGCGTCTGCCGGAGTTCGTGAAGACGATCGGCGACGCCGCGCAGAAGGTCCGGTGACGGGCGGAACGGAGGGCGCTCGGCCGTGAAGGTCCGGATCCCCCGGTCCGGCGCCCGGAGCACCCTCCGAACGGAACCGGACGCGGGCCGCGTGCAGGCGCGGCTGCGGCCGGTCCCGCTCGCCGCGGCGGCGGCCCTGCTGGCGGGCGTCCTGCTGGGCGGCCTGTTCGCGGGCGCCGCGGACCTGCCGCCCGGCGGCGTGCTCGCGGCGCTCGCCGACCGGCTGCCGTTCGTGCGCCTCGACTCCGGACTGTCGGTGATCGAGGAGAACGTGCTGTTCGAGCTGCGGCTTCCCCGGGTGCTGACGGCGGCGCTGGTCGGCGGGATGCTCGCCATGGCGGGCGCCGGCTACCAGGGCGTGTTCCGCAACCCGCTCGCCGACCCGTACCTCCTCGGCGCCGCCTCGGGGGCGGGCGTCGGGGCGACGCTGGTGATCGTGCTGCTGCCCGACGACCTCGGGTACGGGGTGCCGCTCGCCGCGTTCGCCGGGGCCCTGTTCGGCGTGTTCCTCGCGTACGTGCTGGGCCGGACGGCGAACGCGGCGGGCGGCGCGGCGACGCTCGTCCTGTCCGGGGTCGCGGTGTCGTCGTTCCTCGCCGCCGTGCAGACGTTCCTGCAGCAGCTCGGGTCGGAGGAGCTGAACCGGATCTACGCGTGGATCCTCGGCGGGGTCGGCGGCGCCGACTGGGCGCAGCTCGCCCTGATCGGCCCGTACGCGCTGGTCTCGACGCTCGTCCTGCTCGCGCACGGCCGCCTGCTGGACGTGCTGAGCGTCGGCGACGAGGAGGCCGCGTCGCTCGGGCTGTCGGCGCAGCGGGTGCGGCTGACGGTGCTGGTCGCGGCGTCGCTGGCGACGGCTTGCGCGGTGGCGGTCAGCGGGCTGATCGGGTTCGTCGGGATCGTGGTGCCGCACGTGGTGCGGAGGCTCGCGGGCGGCTCCTACCGGGTGGTGCTGCCGCTGTCCCTGCTCGGCGGCGCGGCGTTCCTGGCGGTCGCGGACCTGGCCGCGCGGACCGTCGTCGCGCCCGGCGAGCTTCCGCTGGGCGTGGTGACGGCGTTCGTCGGGGGGCCGTTCTTCGTCGCGGTACTGCGCGCGACCCGCAGGCAGGTGGATCCGTGACGGTCGAAGTGCGGGGACTCGGCGTGGAGCTGGGCGGGCGGCCGGTGCTCACGGAGGTGTCGCTGGACGTCCCTGCGGGTTCGTGGACGGCGGTGATCGGGCCGAACGGGGCGGGCAAGTCGACGCTGCTGCGGGCGGTCCTCGGCCTGCTGCCGGCCGAGGGGGAGGTCAGGGTCGCGGGCGAGGATCTGCGGGGCCTCAAGCCGCGGCGGCGGGCCCGGGTGGTCGCGTACGCGCCTCAGGCGCCGAACCTGCCGGTCGGGATGACGGTGTTCGACTACACGCTGCTGGGCCGCTCCCCCTACATTCCTCATCTCGGCCGGGAGAGCGCGCGGGACCGGGCGGTAGTGGGCGAAGTGCTCGACCGCCTCGACCTGACGTCGCTCGCAGGCCGTGCGCTGGACCACCTCTCGGGCGGTGAGCGCCAGCGCGTGGTGCTGGCGCGCGCGCTGGCGCAGCAGACGTCCGTCCTGTTACTGGACGAGCCGACGTCCGCACTCGACATCGGCCACCAGCAGCAGGTCATGGAGCTGATCGACCGGCTGCGGCTGTCGGACGGGCTGACCGTGGTCACGACGATCCACGACCTGACGCTGGCCGGGCAGTACGCCGACGCGCTGGTCCTGCTGTCGGGCGGGCGGGTCGCGGCCGCCGGGACGCCCGGGGAGGTCCTGACGCGGGACGCGATCGAGGAGCACTTCGACGCCCGGGTCCACGTCGCCGAGGGCCCCGGCGGGCGGCCCGTCCTCTCCCTGGAGCGCCCGTGAGCGAGGAATCGCCGATCCTCGACAGGACATGGCGGGCGGAGGACGGCGCCCGGCTCGCCTCGACCGTGTGGCGGGCGGGCGGCGGGTGGCGCGCAGTCTCGTCGGCGATGGTCGGCGGCGGGATCGGACCGGTCCGCTGGGTGCTGAACGCGCAGGTCCCGGGCGGCTACTCGCGCACCGACCCGGTCGCGCACCTGCACGAGCTCGCCGCGTCCCACGGCCTGGAGGGCCCGGGGGTCGGGATGCTGACGGCCGCCGCCGTCGACCGGACGGTGCGGGGCGCGGACGGCGGCGTCGGCGTCGCGGCGACCGTGGGGCTGCGGGTCCCGACGTGGGCGGCGTCCCCGGAGGGCGCGCCCGACCCCGAGCTGGCGCCGATGCGGCTCGACGGCCCCCCGCGGCCGCGC